>DATGVJ010000436.1:0-10843 GCA_035300505.1 Xanthobacteraceae bacterium | reverse complement strand
TTCGCTTGCGCACTGGTTCGGCACCGACCAGCTCGGCCGCGACGTCTTCAGCCGCGTGATCGTCGCAACGCGGCTCGACTTCTTCATTGCGATCGCCTCGGTCGCGCTGGTGTTTCTCATGGGCGGACTAGCCGGCGTCGCAGCCGGTTTCTTCGGCAGCTGGACCGATCGCATCGTGGGTAGGATCGCCGACACCATCATGGCCTTTCCGCTGTTCGTCCTGGCCATGGGCATCGTGGCGGCGCTCGGCAATACGGTCGAGAACATCGTCATCGCTACCGCGATCGTCAATTTCCCGCTCTATGCGCGCGTCGCACGCGCGGAGGCCAATGTTCGCCGCGACGCCGGATTCGTGCTGGCGGCACGCCTTTCGGGCAACAGCGAGGCGCGCATTCTGCTTGCACATATCCTGCCCAACATCATGCCGATCATGATCGTGCAGATGTCGCTGACCATGGGCTACGCCATCCTCAATGCGGCCGGGCTTTCCTTCATCGGCCTCGGAGTGCGCCCGCCGACGGCCGAATGGGGCATCATGGTCGCCGAAGGTGCTGCCTTCATGGTGTCGGGTGAATGGTGGATCGCCTTCTTTCCCGGCGCCGCGCTGATGATCGCGGTGTTCTGTTTCAACCTGCTTGGCGACGGCCTGCGCGACATTGTCGATCCGCAGCGGCGAACCTGAGGGCGCACATGACCATCCCACTCATTGACGTACGCGACCTCACGGTGGAATTCACGACCCGGCGCGGCATCGTGCGCGCCATCGAGCACGTGAACATCGCGGTCGCGAAGGGCCAGACGGTCGGCATCGTCGGCGAGTCCGGGTCCGGCAAGTCCGTCACATCCTACGCAGTGATGCGCCTCCTCGATCGCGCGGGCCGTATTGCCGAGGGCGCGGTCACGTTCTCCGGCATCGCGATCGCGGCCGCCACCGAACCGGAAATGCGCCGGCTGCGCGGCCGCGAAATGTCGATGATTTTTCAGAATCCGCGCGCGGCTCTCAACCCGATCCGCAAGGTCGGCCACCAGCTCGAAGACGTGCTGCTGGAACAATCGAAGGCCGTGTCCACCACCGCGAGCGAAATGGCGATCGAACTTCTCGAACAGGTAAAGATCGCACGGCCGCGCGAGCGCTATCATGCTTTTCCGTTCGAGCTCTCCGGCGGCATGTGCCAGCGCGTCGTCATTGCGCTCGCGCTGGCGTGCCGGCCGCAACTGCTGATCGCCGATGAACCCACCACGGGCCTCGACGTAACGACACAGAAAACCGTGATGGAATTGATCGTCGAGCTCACGCGCGAGCGCGGCATGTCCACGATCCTGATCACGCATGATCTCGGGCTTGCCGCCACTTATTGCGACGAGATAGTGGTGATGGAAAAAGGCCACGTCGTGGAGACCGCCACGTCGCGACAGGTGTTCACCGCCCCGGCCCATCCCTATACGCAAAGGCTGATGCGGGCGACGCCACGCCCTGGTGTTTCGCTGCGCGATCTGCTCCCGGAAGACGACGGGCGATCCGAATCGGCGGCCCCAACGGTGGTAAGACTTATACCCGTAAGCGCTACCCGCGCACCGCTCCTGACCGTGCAGAACCTCGTGAAGGAATATCCCCGCAAAGGTCTCGAAGGCTTCAAAGGCGTGCTCCAGAAGATCACGCGTCGTGTTCCGCCCCCTGAGCCCGATACGTTCCGCGCGGTCGACGGCATCAGTTTTTCAATTCAGCGCAGCGAGAGCGTGGGCCTCGTCGGCGAATCAGGTTGCGGCAAGTCCACCACCTCGACCATCGTGATGCGCCTGATCGACAAGACCTCCGGCACGATCACGTTCGACGGAGAGGACATCGGCGCAATTCCTGCAAAGAAGTTCTCCCGGCTGCCGCTGCGCAAGCGCATCCAGATGGTGTTCCAGGATCCGACCGACAGCCTCAATCCGCGTTTTACGGCCGCGCGCGCCATCATGGATCCGATCCTGCGATTGGGCGACATCAAGGGAGCTTCAGCGTTACGCGCCCGTTGTGAGGAATTGGCCCGCGAGGTCGGCCTCCCGCTCGACCTGCTCGACCGCTTTCCGCATCAGCTGTCCGGCGGCCAGAAGGCGCGCGTCGGAATTGCCCGCGCCATTGCGTTGCGGCCGGAACTGGTCATTCTCGATGAGCCGACGGCGGCGCTCGACGTCTCGGTGCAGGCCGTGGTGCTCAATCTGCTGCAGGAGCTTAAAGAATCGCTCGGCATGAGCTATCTTTTCGTCTCGCACGATCTCAATGTCGTGCGGCTCTTGTGCGACCGTGTCATCGTCATGCAGGCAGGAAAAATCGTGGAAGAAGGCCCCACGGATCGCGTGCTCTATGAGCCACAGGCCCCGTACACGCGCGAACTGTTGGCGGCCCTGCCCCATCCGCGCTTCGACCAAGCCGCGCCCTCACACCGAATGACGGCGGCCCCAATGACAGCGGCCACATGACGCAAAAGCGAAGGCCGAAGCGGCCCCCGCGGACGACACGCACCGCGAAAAAGCCGCTACGATCGGGGCCGCAAGCGGCGGCCATTGACCGCAAACCGCCGCGCAACCCGCTCGACGATTATATCGGTGCGGCGGCGATTGCACTCGACCTCAACATCGAACCGGCCTGGCTGCCGGCCGTGCGTGAGAACCTGCGCGTGATCCTGCATCTCGGTGCAAGTGTGTCGAAGTTCCAACTGCGGGACGACACCGAGCCCGCCCCTATTTTCCAGGCCTGAGGCGCGGATGGATTGGTCAAGCGCGAGCGCCATCGCCACGGCCGTGCGAGACGGACAAAGTGCGCGCGACGTTCTGGAAGCCGCCCTGGGACGGATCGCGGAGCGCAATCCCGACCTCAACGCCTTTACGGCCGTACTGACGGAACGCGCCCGCAAGAAAGCCGTGGCCATCGACGAAGCGCGCCAGGGTGGCGAACCGCTCGGCGCGCTCGCGGGCGTTCCCTTCGCGGTCAAGAACCTGTTCGACATCCAGGGCCTCGCGACGCTCGCGGGTTCGAAGATCAATCGCGATCGCGCTCCCGCCCGCCAAGATGCGACGCTGATCAAGCGGCTGGAAGCGGCCGGAGCGATCCTCGTCGGCGCGCTCAACATGGGCGAATATGCCTATGACTTCACCGGCGAGAACGAACATTATGGCCCGTCGCGCAATCCGCATGATCGAACGCGCATGACGGGCGGGTCGTCGGGCGGCTCTGCGGCTGCGGTTGCCGGTGGACTTGTGCCGCTCGCGCTCGGCTCTGACACCAACGGCTCGATCCGCGTGCCGTCGTCGTTTTGCGGAATCTTTGGGTTGAA
This sequence comes from Xanthobacteraceae bacterium, assembly GCA_035300505.1. Taxonomy (GTDB): domain Bacteria; phylum Pseudomonadota; class Alphaproteobacteria; order Rhizobiales; family Xanthobacteraceae; genus VAZQ01. The sequence continues at coordinate 7,526 of DATGVJ010000436.1, read as the reverse complement.
GCCGACCTATGGTCGACTGTCGCGGGCGCATACGTTTCCATTCGTGGCAAGCCTCGATCACGTCGGACCTTTCGCGCGCACGACGCTCGATCTCGCACTCGCCTATGACGCCATGCAGGGATATGACGCGGACGATCCCGTATGCGTGGATCGCGGACAAGAACCCGCGACACCGCAACTGCCGCGCGGCACGCAAGGTTTGCGTATCGCGGTTGCGGGCGGCTATTTCGAGAAGGGTCCGTTGCCGCAACCCGACGAAGCGGTCGCGCGCGTCGCAAAGGCGCTCGGCATCAAGCGTCAAGTGGAAATCCCGGAAGCTGAGCGCGCACGTTCGGCCGCCTATGTGATCACGGCAGCGGAAGGTGCAGCCTGCCATCTCGACCGGTTGCGGACCCGCGCGCACGATTTCGGCAATGCGTCGCGCGACCGCTTGTTGGCGGGAGCAATGGTGCCGGCCAGCCTCGTCATCCAGGCGCAGAAATTCCGCCGGCACTTTCGCACGCAGATGCTAAAATTGTTCGAGAAAGTCGATGCCATCATCGCGCCCGCGACCGCTTATGTTGCGCCCGCCATCGGGCAGCAGACATTTCCGCTCGCCGGCCAGGACGTTCCGCTGCGCCCGATCATCGGCGCCTATACCCAACCGTTTTCATTCATCGGACTGCCGGTCGTTGCCGTGCCGATACCGCTTGAGCCGTTGCCGATAGCGGTGCAAGTCATCGCCGCGCCCTGGCGCGAGGATTTGGCGCTGCGGATCGCCCACGCGCTCGAACAAAAAGGTGTCGCCGCCGCTCCACGGCCGCGAGAATCGTAGGATGGGTAGAGGCAAAAAGCGCGCTCTTTCTTGCGCGCTTTTGCCGAAACCCATCAACCCGCTTCGGGTGGGGCAAGGATGGGTTTCGGCAAAACGCGTAAAGAAAGAACGCGTATTGCCTCTACCCGTCCTACAAAGCCGTGCCCAACCACCTCGGAGGGAGAAAATATGGACATGGATTTGCCGGACGTCGTCGCCGAAGTGACGGCGGCGTTCGAGCGCTACGAACAGGCGCTGGTGTCGAACGACGTTGTGGTGCTCGACACCATTTTTTGCAACGATCCGCGCACCGTCCGTTATGGCGTCTTTGAAATTCTCTACGGTTACGACGAGATTGCGAAATTTCGCGCGGCGCGTTCGCCGGTGGGCCTGATGCGCTCGCTGTCCCGGACCGTCATTTCGACCTATGGCCGCGATTTCGCTATCGCCTCGACACTGTTTCACCGCACCCCAATGCCCGGCAAGATCGGCCGGCAGATGCAAACTTGGGTACGTGGCCCCAAGGGCTGGCAGGTGGTCGCAGCGCATGTGAGCATCGTGGAAGAGGCTGCAATGTGGAAAGCGCCATGAGCGACTCGACGGCGGTGGAGCGATCTCGGTCTGTCCCCTCTCCCCGGAGGGGAGGGGAGTCACCTTGTGCCGCGTCTTGGGTCCGCCTCAGCACAAAAAGCCCGCCAGCCGCCGAAGTGCGAAATGTCGCGGCAGCCCGCAATCGCGACCTGCTCGACCAGAAAACCCTTCACCGAGCGGCCGTCGGCCAGGCCCAGCGTGCCGATGGAGAGCGGCGGCGGCACCATTGCCACGAACCGGCCGAACCCATCTGCCGGCATCGCCCAGATTTCAACTTCGATGCAAACCCCTTCACCATTCGCCCCTTCGCTATTCGTCCCTTTGCCATCGGCCACGCGCACCAACCCCGGTTTGGCCACGCCACCACCGGCAAGCGCGAACATGCGATAACTGGGCGCCGTCGACGTCGCCTCCAGAAAGCGTGCGCCGCACGACTTCAGTTCGCCGTTGAGCGGCATGCCGGAGAGGTGCGCGCCGACGACAGCGATCGCAACCTCACCCTTCATTGCCGCCGCCGGCAACGGCTTGAGCACCGGCTGCGGGAGACCGAGCGCGCCGAGCGGCAATGCACTTGCGGCATGCAGCACGCGGCCAAGCGAGGCGAGCAAGGCATCGTTGCCGGCCGGCGCCAGCAGGGTGACGCCGAACGGGGCGCCGTCATCAAACCTCGACGACGGAATTGCGAGCCCGCAGAGATCCAAAAGGTTGACGAAATTGGTATAGGTACCGAGCCGGCTGTTGAGCCCGATCGGATCGGCCATGACCTGTTCGATCGTGTAGACAGTGGGAACAGTCGGCAGCAACAGCGCATCGACGTCCTGGAACACGCGGTCGCTCAGCCGGCGCAGTTCTTCGAGTTTGTAGAACGCCGCAAAGGCGTCGACCGCCGTGGGGAGTTCGCCGTCAATGATGATCTGCGCCGTCACCTGGTGAATGTCGTCGGGAGCGGAAGCCAAGAGGTTGCGCAAGACGATAAAACGTTCGGCAAGCCAGGGCCCGTCGTAGAGCAGACGTGCAGTCTCGTAGAACGGCTCGATGTTGATATCGGTCACGGTCAGCCCCAAGGCGGTACAGCGCGCGAGCGCCGCCTCATAGGCTTCGGCAAATCGACTGGCCCCAAAAAAGAGGCGCTGTCCCCGCATTGGCGCGCCGATCCGCACACCCTGCGGAACGGCCCCGAGTTCTCCGAGCGGGCGTCGCCGCGAAAACGGATCGGCGGCATCGGGGCCTGCAATCGCCTTGAGGGCTGCAAAGGCATCGTCCGTGGTGAGCGCAAACACGGAAACACAATCGAGCGTGCGGCAGGCCGGCACGAGGCCCGCCGTCGAAACCAGCCCAAGGCTGGGTTTCAGGCCCACGATATTGTTGAAACCCGCGGGCACGCGCCCGGAACCCGCGGTGTCAGTGCCGAGCGCCAGCGGCACCAGCCCGGCCGCAACCGCGACAGCCGATCCTGAACTTGATCCCCCGGGAATCAAATCGGGCCGCATTGTATTGCGCGGAATGCCGTAGGGCGAACGAACCCCGACGAGACCGGTTGCGAACTGATCGAGATTGGTCTTGCCGATGACGATCGCACCGGCGCGCCGTAGCCGCTCCACGGCCGTCGAATCCTTGGCAGGCTTGTAGGCATAGGCCGGGCAGGCCGCGGTCGTGGGCATGCCCGCGACGTCGATGTTGTCCTTGACGGCAACCGGCACGCCATAGAGCGGGCGTCCTTCCGGCCCTGCCGCGGCGAGCCGCTCGGCCTCCGCGACTGCCTCTGCTTCCTCGCGCAGGCTGATGAACACGGCCGGATCGTTGTAGACGCGAATGCGCTCATAGCAGCGCGCCACCGTTTCGGCCGGTCGTGCAGCGCCTGAGCGATGTGCCTCCACGATCGCTGCAACAGTCTCGGTCACGTTCGGCTCCAAATAGCAAAAAGAGGGCGCCGGGAGTGGCACCGAGGGCGCGGGGGCGCAGCGTCTTGGAGACCCCTTGTGCGATATTTTTCGTGCTGTCTCAACAGGTTCCGGCATAAGATCGGCCCTATCAATTCCGATCGGGCAGCCCGATCGTCGCAAGGGGGACGCACGTGATCAACTGGCTCCGCACAATCGAGGAAAACCCGCGCACCGAACGCGTGGTCATGACGCTCATCCTCATCAATGCCGTCATCCTCGGTCTTGAGACGTCGGAGAGCGTGATGGCGTCCTATGGACATCTGCTCGCCATTCTCGACCACATCATTCTCGGCATATTCGTCGTCGAGCTCGCAGCCCGCATTGCCGTCCATCGCCTCGACTTTTTTCGCGATCCGTGGAGTGTGTTCGACTTCGTCGTCGTCGGCATCGCGCTGGTGCCGGCGACCGACACGTTCACCGTGCTGCGCGCGCTGCGCATCCTGCGCGTGTTGCGCCTGATCACGGCGGTGCCGACCCTCAAGCGCGTGGTCGCGGGCCTGCTCGCCTCGCTGCCCGGCATGGGCTCGATCGTGTTTCTGCTTGGCCTCATCTATTACGTCTTCGCCGTGATGGGCACGAAACTGTTCGGCGCCGACAATCCGGAATTGTTCGGCACGCTCGGCCGGTCGCTCTACACGCTCTTCACCGTGATGACGCTCGAAGGCTGGGTCGACGGCGTTTCCAAACCGGTGATGGAACATCATCCCTACGGCTGGATCTACATTTTCATCTTCATCATCGTGTGCACCTTCATGGTGCTCAACCTGTTCATCGGCGTCGTGGTCAACGCCATGCAATCGGAAGCCATGAAGGCGGAAGCCGCCGAGCGCGAAATAATCCACGAGGAGGCAGCTCCCATCCTCAAGGAGCTCAAGAGCCTGCGCAAGGAGATGGCGGACTTGCGAAGCGAGATGGCGGGGCGGCGCGTAGGGGCGTAGATTCGCGGAAGGACTGCGGTGGGAATTGTAGCCTGGGTTGAGGCGTAGCGCATGCATCGCTCGTCGCAGACGGGCGATGCATGCGTTACGACGAAACCCAGGGGCAGTCATTCGGCGGAGAGGCTCAATCCCGGCTTTCGCGGAAGTCTCGGACCAACTAAGGCCACCTCCCAAGAGCTATGACCGGCCCGGCATTTACATATCGCATTGAATTTATTGCGTTATCACCCGTTGGCTTTGAACTTGAAAAATGACGCGTTATTTTGCGAGCCTTGAAACTGCCGAAAGACGTTCCGTTGGCTTTGTTTTGCAAAAAATTTGTCGTCCACCACGAGGCCGATTGCCTTTCGCTGATTTTCCAGGCCGTCCTTGAAATCGTTGTAGAATTACCCATTGGGTTCGTTCCGTAAAAATTGCACGTTATTGCTTTGCAGGCGCCGTTTGGGGCGTGCACCATCGGTGCGCTTCGGTGCAATGTGTCGAACGCCACGTCACCCGCCAGGGCACGCCGGATAAAGTGTTCGATCACGAACCGGACCTGATGCAATCGTTCACGAAGCGGAACAACCAGATTTGTCCGACAAGTCACCCCGCACGTCGCAACGTGACTGCAGCAAAGCCAACACTCAACACCTCCGACCAAAACTCTTTCACGCAGCATCAAGACACCGAATGCATTGATTATCAAGTGAATGGCTTGTGCGATCTTGTGCGATCCTGTGCGATCTTGTGCGAACCGCTCCTCATTTCACCTTGGAGCGAAAATTGTAGTCGTTCGATAAAGTCCTCGTCCGCGAGCGAGCGATCCCGGACGAAACGTTGTTCACCCCGGCGAAGTCGTTGTTGCATTGCAGTAAAACGGAGGTACAATTGCTAACGAAGTGGTCAGTGCCTTCCGGCTATGCAACTCGAACTCCCACAAGGCTACGTGCCCGTAATCCGCGCGGCACGGAAGAAATACGAGAAGCTGGGGACAACAAGTTCAATTTTGTCCAATGGATAAACGCCGCGACCTGCAGTCATGGGGGACTCTAACAACTGGAGGATCATTTGATGCCATTCTCATGTCCAAAAAATATGGGTCACCAGAACCCGTCGCACATGCTCCGATTGCCACGAACCCTAGGGATCTCACAGAAATTCCAGGTTCAGAATCATATGCCTCTGAAACCAGCTGGATTGGCAAAAGCCAAATCACCTCAGCACCAAGCCCAGATTGATCTTCCTTACGATCCAAGGAAAATGCCGATCCAGCCAAATTGTATTCACTCAACAACAACACAAGCCAGTTGGGCATTAGGTTTTTAGGCAAACTGGTTTTCAGAAACTTGATATCGTTTCTCGTTGCTTTGGTCCCATGTAAAGCACCGGAAATTTCTTCCAAGACTTGAGCAGGATTCATGATCCAAAGACTTTCGCGAGTTCCCCGTCCGACTTTGCAAATTTCGACTAACCAGAACTTATTCCTTTGATCATGCGAGTTCCATGCGTCTGCGAAATGAATATCTTCGTAACACAGGTATTGCGTCCGGTCGCGTTCGCTATCACAGTGATACCCTGTCAGTTGATCACAATTCTACTCAAGCGTTCGGATTGTACTCCAACTCCACACCATCTCTGGAATCGTTGTGCCAAAGTACAAATGGTGGCGGCCTGCATTCTCTACGAAAAACTCTAGGGCACGGTCAATCTCGCATTTCGAAATTGCAAATGATGCGGGATGTTCGTCACGTTGCCCATTGGACAATACGTATTCGATGACAGCATTGCTTGGTCCAGCATAATTGGGACATCGCGAACTAAACCCTGGATCTGCTACTTTTCGCATATATATATAAGAAAACCGCGATCACCGTTGATGAGTTCGCCCATGATCTGACCGTCAGGCGTGTCAGCCCAAATTTCCCGATATTGTTGACTGCTCATCGGACGCACCTTCCGTTATTTCCGATTATAGGTATTTCCTAGTCCTGCAACGCTACCTTATCGATTAGGAATTTTTGTTGGGGTTTATCGAAATTGTCAATTAATCTAGTATGGTTACCGTCGCCTCCTTTTCGCCGAAAGACCGAAGACCATACCTGCTTCCGAACCTTGGGTCCGTCATAGGATTGCCCTCCGCCACACTTCCTCAAACTCTTCGTTTGTGATTTCCGTCGGCTTGAACTCGGGACTCGACGCAATCTCCGCAAGCGGCGGGACCGGTACAAGACCAAGCATTGTGGGCCCATGAGATCCGAAATGACCTGCATAACCCAGCGAACCGCCGCGGAATACCTCCACCTTCCGAACCTCCCAACGCTCCTCATCCAGCTCACTGTAAAGCAAAATGGGCATGTCATTGTGATCGTGATGCCATTCAACTTTTATGTAGCGCATTGTCATTCACACGCATCCCGTCGTCATCGAAATTATTGCTGTGCGTGCGACGCGCTCAGCACTTTCAATGTACGTATGTCAATTTTCAGGTACGGCGCGTCCCCAAAAGTTACCTACAGCCTATCGCTTGTGCCACCACTTTTCATTAGTAAAACATCCTTGGTCCCGCAAGACTCACAGAAGATGTAGCGTTCCATCTTGGAAGTTCCTGGCACGACCACGTCGAATGCCCGCAGCCAGCCTTTGTCGCATTCGGGACATCGAACCTGCGCCAACGGATGAGACGCAAAACTCTTCCCAGCCTCAATCCATTTTGTTGCTATTGGTGTCATAGTGCGTCGGCTTCAATCGTGCGGGTACCATGTATCTCGCAAGTAACCTCTCCGGTAGCCAAACAAAATATTTGTTGGCTTCCCTATATGAGCTTGCGAAGGTTTCATTGATGTCGAGAATTCTCAGCGGGTATCAGTACACTGGCCGAGTACGCGGGGGCAAGGCTGTCCACTGCAGGCCCGAAGGTCCGGTAAGGCGAGCCTGGAAGCGCATGTTCATACCAATTTCTTCAGCCGCTCAATTTCTGCAATGAGGCGTGGAATATCTTGCCGTGCATATGCAATGAAGTGTTGCCTCTCGCTGGGACATAACGATTGATCTTTCTTGTCTGTATCTATCTGATCGCCGCGTCCGTTACGCGCTTTGCCGAAAGTCCGGCGCAAATATCAGCTCCGACACCGGTCCCGGGTTGGACTGACGGCGAAGCACTACCCGTGTTATGCGGCGGCAAGAGCGCCGCATAACACTGGTAGCGCCTCGCCGGGGGGAGTTTGCGGCGGCCTTCGGATGACGAAGGGTAGTTTACTCTCTTGGCTGGCTCCGGCGTGG
>DATGVJ010000435.1:0-12287 GCA_035300505.1 Xanthobacteraceae bacterium | reverse complement strand
CCTGATCGTCGCGCTGATTTCCTATTTCGTGCACAAGACCAAGATTGCGGGCCGCAAGATCCTGGATTTTCTGGGATTCGCCCCGATCGCAATCCCGAGCGTCGTGCTCGGCGCCACCTTCTTCTGGTTCTATCTGCTGGTGCCGCTGCCGCTGATCGGCACGCTTGCATCATCGGGCTCGCTTATCTCACGAAATACATGCCGGTGGCGCTGCGCTTCGTATCTGCCTCGATGATGCAGATCCACAGCGAGCTTGACGAGGCAGCGCAAGTCGCCGGTGTTTCCTGGGCGCGCAATTTCTTTAAAGTGGTGCTACCGCTGCTGCGGCCCGGACTGCTGGCGGCCTGGTTCTGGGTAATGGTCCATGCCTATCGGGAATTGACCGTCGCCCTCATGCTGGCACGATCGCAGAATCGTACGGCGGCTGTGGTCATTTTCGATCTCTGGGAAGAAGGATCATTCCTCCTGCTCAGCGCCTTCGGGGTGATCATGTTCATGGTGCTGATGGCTTTGAGCGCAATCGCCTATGTGATAGGCCGCCGGTTCGGCGTGCAGGAACAGTATTGACGGGCCATGATCCGCGTCGAAGGGCTGACAAAAACATTCACCGCCAACCGCGAGCTTGTCACCGCGGTTGCGGCGATCGATTTCGAAGTCGGTGCCGGCGAGATGGTGACGCTGCTCGGGCCCTCGGGCTGCGGCAAGACCACGACGTTGCGCTGCGTCGCCGGGCTGGAAAAGCCCGATGGCGGACGTATTTCGATCGGTGACCGCACCGTCGTCGATGTCGCCGCGGGCACCTTCGTGCCGCCGCACCGGCGCAATCTCGGCATGGTGTTTCAATCCTACGCGATCTGGCCCCACATGACCGTGCTGGAGAACGTCGCCTACGCGCTGGAGGGGCAACGCATCAACAAAGCCGACCGCCACAAGCTCGCGATGGCGGCGCTTGAAACCGTGAAGCTCGCTCATCTGGCCGACCGGCCGGCGCCGCGGCTTTCGGGCGGGCAGCAGCAGCGCGTTGCCATTGCGCGCGCACTCGTCGGCCGTCCGCAGGTGCTGCTGTTCGACGAGCCGCTGTCCAATCTCGATGCGCGGTTGCGCATGGAAATGCGCAGCGAATTGCGCCGCATCCAGAAACAGACAGGGCTTTCTTCGATCTATGTCACGCATGACCAGGCGGAAGCGCTCGCAGTTTCGGACTGGATCGTGGTGATGCGGGATGGGCACATTATCGAGCGGGGGCGCCCGCTCGACATCTACCGCTATCCGCGTCACGTTTTCACGGCGCAGTTCTTCGGCACCACCAACCTGATCGCCGGGACGGTCGAAGAAGCCGCGGCGGGTCAGTTGAAGGTGACGACGCCGCTTGGTGCCGTCGTGGGAATCGACCCGACCCACAGCATAGCAAGAGGCGCCAAGGTGCGCGTGAGCATTCGTCCGGAAGATTTGTCGCCGCTCGAGCCACCAGGCGGCAGCGTGCCGGTCAATGCCTTCGAGGGTCTTCTGACATTCGCGATCTTTGCGGGCACCGCGGTCGAGGCGGAGGTAAGCTGCCAGGACGCGACCCTGCAATGCCTGCTCAACCGCGAAGCCGATCTGACGCCGGGTCGCGCCATTACGTTGCGCGCGCGGGCGGATGCGTGTTTGGTGCTGCCGGAGGAGTCGTGAGGATCAGCCGATGAACATCGCCCCCAAGCAAACCCAATGGCAGCCACCTTCGAACATATCGCGCGAGGAAACGCTGGCGCGTTCCGAGGCCGTGCTCGCGATGCCAGATCTCGCGCTTCGCGAAACCGAGGACATATTCCGCATTCATGCGCTCGGGCTCGACTGGGACATGGGCGTCAAGGTCTATCAGCCGGTCGATCCAATGAGAATCGCGCGCGGCGCCGACGGCAGGCGCATCGGCATCTTCCTGCTGCATGGCGGCTCCGGCGACTACAAATCGATGGAACCGATTGCCAGAGTGTTTGCGCAGAAATTCGGCTGCAAAGCCGTGGCGATGACATTTCCAGGACGGCTCTATCTCAACGATCCGGGCCGCGACTGGCCCGGCGATACGATCAACTCCGACGGCACGGTGCGCGTGCCAATCTGGCGGAAGGGCGAGTGCATCACGCCGGACCAGTATGAGGTCGTGCGCGATACTTCGATGCGGCTGCGTTACGGCACCCGCACGGTGGCGCGCGCCAAGCCAGGCACGATCTTCTACGACCGCATGGCAGCGTGGCCGGTCGCGTTCGAAGAAGGCATGAAGGACGCCATGCGCCGGCATTTTCCGGAAGGCGAATATTCGATTTATCTCACCGGCCATTCGACCGGCGGCCCCATGGTGTTCATGATTTCGCAGCGCGTGCCCAATGTGGCGGGCATGATTGCGGTCGAAAACTCCCCGTTCGGTTTCATCCAGGAAGAGCAGCACAACTGGTCGGGCGCGCTCGGCAAGGTGGCGGGCTTCGAACGCGTGAACAAGCAGAAGGCGCCGCGCACCGATCCGTTCAACGAACTCTATATCCGCACATGGCGCGACCGTGCGCGCTATGCGGGGCCCGAAGCGCTGGGCCAGGAAGGTCCGCAGGCGCTGATGCGGCTGCCCTGGCTGATGGAGGAAATCCTCGACTCGTGGGACAAGACCAAGGCGCGGTCCCAGTTCAAGGCCGAATACGTGATCACGCATAATATCCGCGGATCGCTCGAAGCGGCCGCCCGCGCGGTAGCAGTTCGCCTGAGCATGGCCGAGGCCGATATGCAAAGGCTGGTGCAGCACTATCTGGGCTTTCCTTTTCCGCAAACCGGACCGGGCGCCAAACCGGTGCCGCCCGTGCTCTTCTGCATTTCCAAGGACAGCCGCGATCATAGCCCGGACGTGTATCGGGAGGTGGTGGTGCCGATGTTCGCCACCATCGACCCGGCCCCCAAAGTGTGCGTGACGCAATGGGGAGCGGGCGTGCATACCTATCACAAGTCGGAGCCCGGCCTGCCCCTCGGCATCGCACCGCCGGTGGCGGAGTTCTATGTGCGGGCCATCCAGGAGGGGTATTTCGTGGTGTAGGCCGTGCCAATCGCCACAGGCGCCCGGAAGCCCTGGCATCGGCGGCGCTTCTGCTCTAGGACAAGCCGCCCGGGGCCGCCGAAAGTCCCCGCCGGCGCCTTTAAGCGAAATCCCAACACCGGGGCCTAAGCGCGCATGTCCACCGAGGCGATACAGACGACACTGCGCGCGGCACCGATGGCGCAACCCCGGCGGGTCCGGCTCGAACACATCGTGATGGGCGGCGCCATCCTGTCGTTGATCGTGCTGGTGGTCCTGCCGCTGTTGTTCCTGCTCGTGGGCAGCCTCAAGGGCGAGCAGGGAATGAGCCTCGACCATTTTGCCGAGGTGCTTTCGGGGCGGCTCTATGTCAATGCGCTCAAGAATTCGCTCATTCTGGGGGCCTGGACCGGCCTGTTCAGCCTGTTGATCGGGCTCGTGCTCGCCTGGGCGGTGGCGCGCACGGACGTTCCGGGCAAGAAGTTCATCAATGCGACTGCGACGCTCTCCTATCTACTGCCGCCATTCCTCACGGCCATCGCCTTCACCTACCTGTTCAGTCCCAATGCGGGCCTGATCAACGTGCTGATGCGCGACGTCCTCGGCCTGCCCTGGCTCACCTTCAACATCTTTTCGATGACCGGCCTCGTCATCGTCACTGTGATGCACACGTTTCCGTTTGTGTACCTGCTTGCCTCGAGCGCGCTGCAATCGGTCGATGCCTCCTACGAAGAAGCCGCGCAAATCCTGGGCGCCAGCAAGATGCGCACGGCGTTTTCGATCACGGCGCCGCTGGTGGCGCCCGCGGTCCTCTCCGGAACGCTGCTCGCCTTCGTCAATGCCATTGCGCTTTTCGGCTCGCAGGCGATCATCGGACTGCCGGGCCGCATCGTCACGCTGCCGACCCGCATCTATGCGCTGTTCGACTATCCGCCCGAATATGGGCTCGCTTCCGCGCTCTCGCTCGTCTTCGTGATCCTGACCGTGGGGGCGCTCTATTTGCAGCGTTCGTTCCTGGCCAAGCGCTCCTATGTGACGCTCGGCGGCAAGGGCTCGCGTCCGCAGCTTATGGAGCTTGGCATTTTCCGCTGGGTGGTGTTTGGATTCGCGGTGATCATATTCGTGATCGCGATACTGGCGCCCTATTCGACACTCATCGCGGTGTCCTTTTCCAAGTCCTGGGGCCTCGAATTCTGGAAGAACCTGACGCTCGCGAACTACAAGTTCATCCTGTTCGAATATAACGTCACCCAGCGCGCCATTCTCAACAGCCTGTTTCTTGCCACCATCGCGGCGACGCTCGCGGTGCTGCTCGGCACCGTGATGGGGTGGATCGACCTGCGCACCCGCATTCCGGGACGCAAAATCCTGGACTACGCTTCGCTCGTTCCGCTCGGGCTTCCGGGCATTGTGGTGGCGGTGGCGCTCATCCAGTTCTGGCTCGCCATGCCGGTCGCACTTTACGGCACATTGACCATCCTCCTACTCGCCTATGTGGGCCGCTACCTGCCGCTCGGCGTGCGCGCCGCCAATGCGTCGCTGCGCCAGGTCGACCCGTCGCTCGAGGAGAGCGCCACCATTCTTGGCGCTTCCTGGCTCACGACCCTGCGCGAGGTCACGCTGCCGCTCATCCGGCCCGGCCTGTTCGCGGGCTGGCTCCTGGTTTTCGTGCCGGTCATCCAGGAGCTATCGGCCTCCATTCTCCTCTTTTCGTCGAGTTCGATCACGCTCGCGGTTGCGGTCTACAATCTCTATGAGACCGGCTATATCGAACCGGTTGCCGCGCTGGCGATGATCAACATGATGATCATCGGCGTGGCAATCTGGCTCGCCTATCGTATAGGTGGCCGCTCGGCTGGATCGCGAAGCGAACCCGCTCCAGTGAGCGCCTGACAGAACGCATAAGAACGCACCAGGACACACCAGGACATGGCTGGGATTTCAATTCGCGGATTGTCGAAAAGCTTCGGCGAAAAGTCCGAAGTTGCCGCTGTTTCGGACATCGACATCGAGATCAAGGACAATTCCTTCGTCACGCTGCTGGGACCCTCCGGTTGCGGCAAGACCACGACGTTGCGGCTGATCGCCGGCTACATCGTCCCGGATACGGGCACGATTGAAATCAACGGCCGGGTTCTCTCCTCGCCCTCAGGCGTCGTGTCGCCGGAAGCGCGCGGCATGGGCATGGTGTTCCAGAATTACGCCATCTGGCCGCACAAGACCGTATTCGAGAACGTCGTCTTCGGTCTCAAGATTCGCAAGGTACCGGCGGCCGAAGCGAAGAAAAAGGTCACAGAAGCCCTGGCGCTCGTCAATCTGTCGGGTCTCGAAGCGCGTTATCCCAACGAACTCTCAGGCGGACAGCAGCAGCGCGTTGCGCTCGCGCGTTCGCTGGTGGTGGAGCCCGATATCCTTCTTCTCGACGAGCCGCTGTCCAATCTCGACGCCAAGCTGCGCGAACGCATGCGCACCGAACTAAAAGAACTGCAACGTCGCACCGGCATCACCTTCGTCTATGTGACGCATGATCAGGCGGAGGCCCTGGCTCTGTCTGACCATATCGCAGTGATGAGCGCGGGCCGCGTCCAGCAGTTCGGTTCACCGTTCGACGTTTATGCGCATCCGTCAAACCGCATGGTGGCGGATTTCATGGGGTTGGTGAATCTGGTTCCGGGGACCGTGCGCGCTGTCGCCAATGGGCGCGGCACGGTCGCGGTCGCGGATGATTTGACGTTCGATGTCGCGGCGCCCGCAGGGCTCGCGGCCGGCGACCGGGTCGATGTGGCAATCCGCCCGGAGAATATCCGGCTCGAAGCGCCGGGCGCCGCGGGCGGCGTGACCGCCAAGCTCACCAACCACGTGTTCCTCGGCAATATCAGCGAATATTACGTCACATTCCCCTCGGGGCCGGTGTTGCGTGTGCAGACGCATCCATTGCAGCGTATGAATGTCGGCGACGACGTCTCTGTCGTGGTCGACGCCTTGCAATGCAGTGCCTTTCGTCACGACGGCGCGACGTCGGCGTAGGGCGCGTATCCCGGCGCAACGATACGAAGAAGGAGTAGATTATGAACAAGCCCGTTTCCCTCGGTGCTATCCGTGGCGAGGAGCACTGGACCAGCAAGGGCAGCGACGTCCGGCTGTTCATGTTTGAAAAATATGCCGGCGATCCGGCCAAGACCATAGGCACTATACTGTTCGTGCATGGTTCTTCCATGGCCTCGACCCCGACTTTCGACCTGCAAGTGCCCGGCCGTACCGACTCCTCCGCCATGGATTGGTTTGCGAGGCGCGGCTACGACACCTGGTGTGTCGACATGGAAGGCTATGGCCGTTCGACCAAGACCCGCAACAATAACGCGCCGATCCAATATGGCGCCGACGATTGTTTCGCGGCGGCCACCTATATCCAGAATCTGCGGGGCAATCGTCCGTTCCTGGTCTACGGCATATCCTCCGGCGCATTGCGCGCGGCGCTCTTTGCCGAGCAGCATCCCGAAATGGTGTCGCGGCTGGCGCTCGACGCCATGGTGTGGACCGGTGAAGGGTCGCCAACGCTCGACGAGCGTCGCAAACGGCTGCCTGAATTTCAGTCGAAGAACCGCCGTCCCATCGACCGCGCCTTTGTGCATTCGATTTTTACCCGCGATCATGCCGGCACCGCCGACGACAAGTTGGTCGACGTGTTCGCCGATGCCGTTCTGGCGCTCGACGATTCGGTGCCGACCGGAACCTATGTGGACATGTGTTCGCGCTTGCCGGTGTGCGACCCCGAAAAGATCAAATGCGCTACCCTCATCATGCGCGGTCAATACGATGGCATTGCGGGAATGAAGGACCTGTTGAATTATTTCGAAAAACTTCCAAATCCCGACAAGCAGTTCGCCGTGATGCCGGGGATTGCGCACGCTTCGCTGCAGCAAAGGAACTATGCGCTCGTGTTGCACATCCTGCATAGTTTCTTCTCACAGCCGGAACCGGTCTATCGCGCGGATCATTAATCATGCATGTCGACGAGGACTATATCGAGAGGGAAACCCAGCGCGTCAAACGCCGGTTCAACGACATTTTTTCTTGAAAATCGGTCACTGTCTGTAACAGCCCGGGTACGTCAGAGGACACATCATGCGCTGGTTCCACGCCCTGATGCCGAAGGAAGAGCGTTTCTTCGATCTCTTCGCGCGCCATTCCGATGCGGTCGTTGCAGGTGCCAAGGCCTTGCGGGATATGCTCGAGGGTGGTGACGCCGTGTCACAGCACTGCAAGATCGTCATGGATAGCGAGCACGCCGCGGACGATGTCACCCGTGAAGTCCTGATTGCGGTGCGGCGGACATTCATCACGCCGTTCGACCGTGGCGATATCAAGGATTTGATCACCGCCATGGACAATTCGATAGACCAGATGCAAAAGACGGCCAAGACCATCATGCTGTTTGATCAGCGTTCGTTCACCGCACAGCAGCAGAAGATGGGCGACGCCATCATGTCCGCCGCGGCACTCGTCCATGAGGCGATTCCGCTGCTCGCATCGATCAACACCAATGCGGGCCGCATCAGCCGGATCAGCGAACAGATTTCGCAGATCGAACAACAGGCTGATGATCTCCACGATGACGGGTTGCGCGAACTCTACCGCGCCAATGTGGGGTCTAATTCGATGGCGTTCTTCGTCGGGGTCGAAATATATGACCATCTCGAAAAAGTCGCAGACCGGTTCGACGATGTGGCGAATGAAGTCCACGGCATCATGCTCGAGAACGTATGAGAAGCCCTTTCATGCCGACAGAATTGTGGGCAGAGCGGGTTCGGCAAGGTTGATGTGACATGGACATCATTCCGATTGCCTTGCCGCTCCTGATCGCCCTCGTCTTGGTCGCGCTCGCATTCGACTTTCTCAACGGGTTGCACGACGCTGCCAATTCGATCGCCACCATTGTGTCGACGCGCGTATTGCGACCCCAGACGGCCGTAATCTGGGCGGCCTTTTTCAATTTTGTTGCATTCCTGATATTCGGCTCCCATGTGGCGGAGACGGTCGGCACCGGCATCGTTGCCGCCAATGTGGTCGACCACAATGTGGTGTTCGGTGCCCTCATGGGCGCGATCGTCTGGAACCTCATCACTTGGTGGTTCGGTATTCCGTCTTCGAGTTCGCACGCGCTCATTGGTGGGCTTGTCGGCGCCGGCACGGCCAAGGTCGGTATATCGGCAATCGTCTGGGGCGGGCTAGCCAAGACGGTTGCGGCGATCTTTCTTTCACCTCTGAACGGTTTTGTCCTGGCGCTGTTGCTCTTTCTTGTCGTGTCCTGGCTGTTCGTCCGCTACACGCCCTTCGCGGTCGACCGGGCCTTTCGCTCACTGCAGCTCGTGTCTGCTTCGCTTTATTCGCTTGGCCACGGCGGCAATGATGCGCAGAAGACCATGGGCATCATAACCGTGTTGCTCTATTCGCAAGGGCACCTGGGGGGCGAATTCCACGTTCCTTACTGGGTCATGTTCTCATGCTACGCCGCCATGGGGTTCGGCACACTGATAGGCGGCTGGCGCATCGTTCATACGATGGGCTCGCGTATCACGCGGCTGCGGCCGTTTCAGGGTTTTTGCGCCGAAACCGGCGGCGCCATCACGCTGTTTGCGGCGACTTACCTCGGAATTCCGGTGTCGACCACGCATACGATCACGGGCGCGATCATCGGGGTCGGAGCTGCGCGCAGCGTATCGGCGGTGCGGTGGAGTGTTGCCAATAACATCGTCATAGCCTGGATCGTCACGATTCCGGCCTCAGCCTTCATCGCCGCGATATTCTATGCGCTGGCGAAACTATTCGGCTAACGCCGCTAAATCGCAACCCTCTGCAGGAAGCCCTCGACTTCCGCTCGCAAATCGACAGCCGCGGCCTCGACCGCTTTTGAGGTTGCGAGCATCGACTCTGCTGAACTGCGGGTGTCGATTGCACCTTTTGCCGCGTTGGCTAATATCGCCACGATTTCCTGGCTGTCACGCACTGCTATGCCACGCCGATGATCATCGAGGCCACGACCAGCATCGGGTCGAAGGTCATTTTGCCTTGCAGTTCGATCGCCATCATGCCCAGGTAGTGCATGGAGGTAACACCAGCGCCGACGATCGCACCTCCCATCGGCACGGACATTTGCGCCTGGCCGCGGGCCGCGACAGCAAGGCCGCCTCCTGTGACCAGGAACGCAACGACAAGCGACAGGACGGTCAGCCCGATATTATAAGCGATGCCAATGCCGGGGTCGTAGGCGAGCATCGCAATGAAATGTGTCGACCAGATGCCCCAGCCCGTCACAAAGCCGGCGGTCATGATCCAGAATGTGCGAATGTTTCCGGACGTGGCTCGGGCGCGATGAAAGAAATTGATCGCAACCAAGCAGGTCAACAGGCAGACAAATCCCGCGACTGCCACCAGCCACAATTCGTGCTCGGTGGTCAGGCAGTTCAAAACGCGATACATTTCGCCACTCTTCTGTGATTACAAAAATTGATACAATTACTTTTAAAACGATATAGGTTTTCGGGACGTAAACGGACGCTTAAGGATTCTCTAGCATTCCTAGGAAATTACACCGCGACCTTCTGCAGGAAGCCTTCCACTTCGGTGCGCAGGTCACCGGCGGCCTTTTCGACGGCCTGTGAGGCTACAAGCACGGTTTCTGCCGAGCCGCGGGTCTCGGTCGCTTCTCTTGCCACGTTTTCCAGTATCGACACGATATCCTGGCTGCCGCGCGCTGCTTCTGCCGCGTTTCGCGAAATCTCTCCTGTCGTCGCACTCTGTTGTTCCACTGTGGCGGCAGCGGAAGCTGTGAACGCGTTGATTTCCTTCATACGCTGGCTGATCCTCTGGATCGCCTCGACTGCGGTCTTCGTTGCGACCTGCACGGCCGTTATCTGATGGGCGATCTCCTCGGTCGCCTTGGCGGTTTGTACCGACAGCGATTTCACCTCGGAGGCGACGACTGCAAAGCCCCGGCCGGCCTCCCCGGCGCGCGATGCCTCGATGGTGGCGTTGAGCGCAAGCAGATTGGTCTGTCCGGCAACAGTCTGAATTAGCTTGATCACGTCGTCGATTTTCTGTGCCGCCTGCGCGAGCCCGCCGACCTGCGCATTGCTCGCGCCGGCATCATTGACCGCGATACCCACAAGATCGTTGGTCCGGCTGAGTTGCCGGCTGATTTCGTTGATCGATGAAGACATTTCCACGGTTGCGGACGCGGCGGTCGCCGCATGACGGGATGTTTGATTCGAGGTCTCGACTGCGCCGGTCGCACGTTCCGTCGTCTTATTCGAGGCGTTCAGCATTCCGGTCGCGGCAGATCGCATGACGCTGGCATGGCTGCTGACCGTGTCGAGCATTGTTTCGATACATGGGCGGAACTTCGCAATTGCGGCGTCGATCGCGGCGCGGCGATGCTCCTGCGCAGCCAGCCGGTCGCGCTCCTGGGTCTGCCTGCGCTGCACGGTGATGTCCTGGTGCGTCGTCACCCAGCCGCCGTCCGCCATGGGGCGGTTGGAAATTTCGTAGATGCGTCCGTCGCTCAGATTGACTGTGTGGTCGATCGACTCGCGCCGGGCGATTCGGGCGAGGACGTTGGCCACATAGGCGTTCGGATCACCCTGGAACGTATCGATCCTGATGCGCTCCTGGAAAATTTCGCGCAACGGCCGTCCGGGTTTTCCATACTCTGCCGACAGGCCGTACATTTCCAGGTAGCGGTCGTTGGCGACGATAAGCCGGGCCGAAGCGTCGAACATCGCCAGCCCTTGCGACATGTAGTCGAAGGCGATTTTGATCTGCCCGGTCTTTGTGTGCAGGGTACGGTCCAGCAATTCAGCCGTGAAGGTTACGCTCAGCAACACAATCGTCTGCAATCCGATCACCATCGTCAACAAATCCCGTGAAATTGCACGTGGGTCGACGGCGCGCGTCGGATCGGGAATGATCGTCACGGCGCCCATGGCGATGAAATGCATCGCGAAGATCGCCAGTAACAGAAGCGGTGCGGCCGACAGTGTGACCCGGTTGCCGGTATGTCGAACGCCCGCCACCAATGCCGCGGTGGCGAAGGCCACACCGACGATAACTGAGGCTGCGACCAGCGTCGGGTCAAAGGCCATGCGACCCTGGAACTCGATGGCCGCCATGCCGAGGTAGTGTACGCAGCAGATGCCGATGCCGACAATGACACCTCCCGCCGGTACGGACCATTCCGCTTGCCTGCTGGCGGCGACAGCGAGGCCCGATCCTGTTATGAGGACCGCCGCTGCCAATGAGAGGATGGTGAATCCTAAATTATAGGTAACTGCGACACCGGGATCGTAGGCCAATATTGCAATGAAATGCGTCGACCAGATACCCCAACCCGTCCCGAAGCTGGCAACGATGATCCAAAATGCGTAGATGCGGCCGGTGGCGTTGCGCGCGCGACGAAAGTAGCTGATGGAAACGATGGAGATCAGAAAGCAGACAATCCCCGCGACAACGACGAGCCGCAATCCGTGTTCGCCAGTCAGGCTATTGAGAACGCGATACATGTCGGCCATCTCGCGACGATTGAAAAATGCTGTAATGAATATGGGCGGAAAGTAGTTTGCTTGGGGTAAACAGGCGCTTAAGGAATCCCTAACATTTTTCCGAAATTAAGGTAGGGGTGGCAAAGGATGTGGGGCAGATGGCGGAAATTACCCTGATGGGTCCAACCGTGACGCGCATTGCAGCGGTGCTGGCGCTCGCCATGCTTGCAGCCTGCGTGAGCGATCACGATCCGCCGACGGCTTCCGATCCGACCTTTTACCGCAGCATGGCGTCTTCGGGCGCCGCGCTTGATGCCCCGACCGCGGCCTCCATGATTTCCGGATACCGCTCGAACAATGGGCTCAATGCGGTGGTCGTCGACCCGGCCTTGATGCGGCTTGCGGAGGCCCAAGCGCGCGCCATGGCGGCGCGTGACAAGGTCGAACACGATGTCGTCCGCGATTTCACGGGCCGCTTGAAGGCGTCCGGCTACGACACCAAAGTCGCGGCGGAAAATATCGGGGCGGGCTATCACACCCTGGCCGAAGCCTTCTCGGGCTGGCGAGATTCACCGTCCCACCGGAAAAACATGTTGCTGCCGGGCGCGACACAAATGGGCATCGCGACAGCCTATGCGCCGAATTCGAAATACAAGGTATTCTGGGCCCTGATCCTGGCGGCACCCGACAAGGGGCGGGGGTAGGAGCCCAGGTGC
>DATGVJ010000434.1:0-2864 GCA_035300505.1 Xanthobacteraceae bacterium | reverse complement strand
GCCGCCCTTGCCGATGCGCTTGTATTCCGCGGCCTGGTATTCGCCGCGGTTGAGACTCGCCCAGAATTCACGGTACGCGGCGCTATCGCGCATCGCCGGCTCGACAAACATGCTGTGATGCTTGCCCTGGATCTCGCCAAGCGAATAACCGAGTGTTTTCAGGAAATTTTCGTTGGCCGTAACGACCGTGCCATCCAGATTGAACGCGATCACCGCTTGCGCCCGTCCGATCGCCGCAATCATGCCGGCATCTTCCATGCTGCCGAGTTTCTCCGCGGTTATGTCCGTCGCAAACTTGATGACTCTATAGACCTTGCCATTGCGGTCCAGCATGGGATTGTACGAGGCCTGAATCCAAACCTCCTTGCCGCCCTTGCCAATGCGCTTGTATTCCCCGGCCTGGTATTGGCCCCGGTTGAGGCTAGCCCAGAATTCGCGATAGGCGGCGCTGTCGCGCATCGCCGGCTCGACAAACATGCTGTGATGCTTGCCCTGGATCTCGCTGAGCGAATAACCGAGCGTTTTCAGGAAATTTTCGTTGGCGGTGACAATCGTGCCATCCAGATTGAACTCGATTACAGCCTGCGACTTGCTGATCGCTTCGACCTGCGCCAACGCCGCTTGTGCGACCGAATTGCTCCGCGAAAACATCTCAAATTCCCCCTTTTGTGGCTGAAAAAAATGATGAATCGCGACCGCCACTATCGATTCGACTCTAATCCGTTAGTTTCGCCATAACCTTAATTTTGGGCTAAGTACAACTACGGGAAGGGCCAAGAGGCCTTACGATCCCGCGAATTGATTGAAGTGTCTGTCGTTCGAGGAGCTTCAACAACGAAACTCTGCAGCCACGAAGCTGATCGACCGGCGGACTGCATTCAGCCGCCGACGAGAGCCTCTTGTCTCTTCGCGGCGCCCGCCTTCTTTTTCTTGTTCTTTCCCTTCAGAAATTGAACATCGATCTCGGTGCCGTTGACGCGGACAAGTTCGCATCGCCGATAGGCCAGACCGGTCGACGATAGCAGCAGGAAGAACTCCTTGAGATTGAGGCCTTGAATGGATCCCTCGACGGTAAGTATCGCGTCGGTGTCCGATATGGCGTTGAGCAAGCAGTCGCGACGCCATGTTCCGTCAATGCCCATGATGCAGACGCCATATCCGCGGCTGAAGGCCACGCGTTCCGGTGCTTTGTTGTCGTCTGACACTTGTCAGCGACCCCCCATCCCAGCGAGCTTCGGCGCTACCGCGCCAGTGGCCGACACCGCGCGCGCACCGCTGGGCCGATAGAGACCGCGCCGTTCCGGATAAGGCTTGAAGACATCGGTCAGCCCGACCACGGTTTCAGCTGCTCCCAGCACGAGGAAGCCGTCCGGTTCAGTGGTTTTGGCGAGACGGCTGAAGATGTTGATCTTGGTGTCCTGATCGAAGTAGATCAGGACGTTCCGGCAGAAAATCACATCGAAGACCCCGAGCTGGGAAAAATCGTGCAACAAATTCAGCTGCCGATGCTGAACCATGGCGCGGATATCGGCGTTGATCTGCCAGAGCTCTCCGGTCTGCTTGAAGTACTTGACGAGCATCTGGATCGGAAGGCCGCGCTGGACTTCGAATTGACTGTATATTCCAGCCTTGGATTTTTCGAGCACCTCCTGCGAAAGGTCGGTCGCGAGGATTTCAACCCGCCAGCCGGCAAGCGCGGCGCCCATTTCCTTCAGACACATCGCCAGCGAATAGGGTTCCTGGCCGGTCGAGCCGGCGGCGCACCAGATCCGAAGGGTCTTGCGGCTGGCGCGCGCCTGCAGAATCTCCGGCATGATCGAATCGCGAAAGTGATCGAACGGAACCTTGTCGCGAAAGAAAAATGTCTCGTTGGTGGTCATGGCCTCGACCACCTGGGTGGTGATGTCAGCCGATCCGCCCTTCATTTTTTGCACGAGTTCGCTGATGCCGGCCAGGCCGGATTTCCGCGAAAGCGGCAGCAGCCGGCTTTCAATCAGATATTGCTTGTCGGCCGACAGATCGAGACCGGAACGGTCCTTGAGAAGCTTGCGCAGGTATTCATAATCGGGCGGGGTCACTGTCGGCCTCTCGAGATGATTCGGAACGATTTCTGATGGATGTCGACAAGCGACGGCACCGTGACGCGAATGCCAGTCCGCGAGGCGAGCTGCGCGGATGGCCGACGAGACATCGGGCGGCACGGATGACCGCCGCTCCGAATGTGATCGTCTCGAGGGGTCGCCCCGGCATTTGGTTCAGCACTCATATCTCGACCTGACGCTAACCGATACAAACACGACGTAATGGCGGCGCCGACTACGCCGGCAGCGTAAGCAACCCGACTTCCTGGAATTTCGCCGCGACGATGTCCTTGTCGAAGGGCTTCATGATGTATTCGTTGGCGCCGGCACCAAGCGCGCGCGCGATGTGCGCGACGTCGTTTTCAGTGGTGCAGAACACCACCTTGGGCTGGTCTCCGCCGGGCAGGCGGCGCAGATTGCCGAGGAATTCGTAGCCGTCCATCACGGGCATGTTCCAGTCGAGCAGGACCGCCGCGGGCAATTCGCGCTTGCAGATCTCGAGCGCCTGCTCGCCGTCCTCGGCTTCGATGATCTGGAAATCCATCTGTTCCAGGATTCGCCGGGCTATTTTTCGGATGACGCTTGAGTCATCGACTACGAGACATGTTTTCATTTCAGCTATCTTCTTCCCGACCGGGAGGTGACGGTTTGCAATTCAGGTTATGCGGCAAGCTTGGGCACGATTTCGAGAACGCGATCGACATCGAGCACGACCATGAGCTGGCCGTCGAGGCGATGCACGCCGCCGGCGAGCTTGGCCATGCGGGGATCGAGGTTGACGGG
>DATGVJ010000433.1:0-2981 GCA_035300505.1 Xanthobacteraceae bacterium | reverse complement strand
GCCGAGACGATCTGGGCGATCGCAAGGTCGAGATTCACGTCCGGCTGGAAATAGATTTTCTGAACCGACAGGCCATTGAGGGTTTGCGCCTCCATGGTCTTGATGCCGTTGACATTCGCGCTGATCGAATACTGGCTATAGGTGGTGACGCGCTGCTCCATTTCGGGCGTGCTCAGCCCGGTGTAGCTCCAGATCACGGTCACGACCGGGATGTCGATGTTGGGAAAGATGTCGGTCGGCATGGAGCGGATCGCCGCCACGCCCAGGAACAGAATCAGCGCTGCGACCACATAGAAGGTATGCGGAAATCTGAGCGCAAATCGGACGAGACCCATGCGTCGCCTCCGGACCCTGCTGTTCCGACCTCGCTCTCCTTCCCCGGGTCTCCGTCAAGCAACAGGAAAGATCGTGCCGGCAGTCCAAGCCAAATGGAAGTCCGCCGGGCGTGATCGGACCGGCGGGCGACACGGGTACACCAAGGCAGTTGGGGTTGGGGCTCGCTCGCCGCTTTTGCCGGATTGCGGCATTTGGGTCGGGCTTGCGGAAACCCGGAAGCCGCCGACCGCGCGGCGATTGAGAAGGCGGACCTACCGCTTGCCCTTGATGCTGACCAGATAATCGACGATCGAGCCGACATCCTTCTGGTCGATGGGGGCCTTGTAGGCCGCGCGCATCTTGTCGACCTCGGCCTGCCATTCGGACCGGGAAAGCGCCGGCTGATTGAGCACCATGCCGGCGGAATGGCAGGCGAGGCAATTGGCGTCGGCCGCGTCCGAATTAGGCCCCTTGGGAAACATGCTGTCGCCGGCCGGAAGATCGACGCTGATGGACTTGAACGCGAATTCGCCTTCCGCCTGCGCGCAAGGCTGCGAAAAGGCGATGGCTGCTACGAGAGTGACCGGCAGCATGCTGCGCACCATCGCGTCCTCCTCAGGTGGCCGCAACCGACGTCTGTTCGACGACATTGCGCATGAAGCCGCTGGGGTTCCAATTCGGCGAACGGGTTTGCGTCTCGCCTTGCGTGTTGGTGCAGCTGACCATCAAAACGTGGTCGCCCCGGCTCGGCAGCGCGAAGCGGATCTGCCAGCGCCGGAAGCCGTAGGTTCCTTCATCTTTGCCGAGCTTGGCCCCGGTCCAGCTCTTTCCCCCGTCACTCGAGAAGTCGACACGCGAAACGCCCGCAGCGCCGCCGAACGCAATGCCGCGCGCGAGTGTCGGAGCGCCGGCCTGCAATTTATCGCCCGCCTTGATGTTGGTGATGAAGGATCGTGGATTCATCCGGTTGATCGGCACCGTCGTCCCACCGGTCGCGCCCGGCTCGATATCGCCATTGGGCGTGTCCGGAATCCGGTAGGCGGTCTGCGTCCAGTAATTCGTATCCGGCTGGTCGAGGACCTCGATGTCGTTGAGCATCTTGACCCAATAGGTGGAATACCAGCCGGGCACGACGAGGCGCAACGGGAAGCCGTTGAGCACCGGAAGCGGCTCCCCGTTCATTGCATAGGCCAGCATCACTTCGCCGTCGCGCGCATGATCGATGTCGAGCGATTTCATGAAGTGCGGCGCATCCGGCAGGACAGTCTCGTCCAAGCCTTTGAAACGAACCTGCACCGCACCGGCTTTCACGCCCGCGCGGTCGAGCACGTCCTTGAGACGAACGCCGGTCCAGCGCGCGTTTCCCATGGCGCCGTTCGACCATTGCCCTCCCGCGACCCGGGGCTGGAAATAGCCGCGCGAGTTTCCCGAGCACTGATTGACGGCCGCAAGCTCGAACCGCGGGAGCGCAAGAAGATCGTGGAGCGACAGCGGCGTCTCGCGGTTCACATGGCCGCGCACCGCCAACCGGAAGGTGTCGACACTGATGTCGGTCGGGATTCCGGACCAATGCCACCGCACGAAGAAACGGTCGTTGGGCGTGAAGGTCGATTGGTCGAACACCTCGAATGGCGTTTCGAGCAGAGGCGGCCGGGTGCGTTGAAGGATGAGCGCACCCTTTTGGGGAAATGCCGTCGTGATCTGCCGTTCGTCCGGTCCTCCCGGCAAGGGCAACTGAGTGATCGCTTCGGCAAGCGCGGGGCCCGAGGCCAACGCAAAACTTGCAGCCCCGGCCCGCGCAAGAAAATGCCGGCGCGACGAACGATGGTGAGGGGGGATGATGCCGCCCATGGGTCGCCCTCGGTCCTGCGCTTTGGCCCCTTATTCAAATGCGCAATCCATGGAACGCGGCTTTCCGCTTATTGCTGCGATTGCGTCGCCATTGCGCTTTTCGCTGCTGAGCCCCGCCGCCATTGGGTCACGCATCGATCGTGGACCCCCGGTCCGGAAGACCGGGCGGTCACGCGTTCAATGTTACGCCCCTGAGCCCTTGGCAATCGACTATCGCCAATGTCGCCGGTGGTAGTGACGCGCATAGCCATACCGTGCGTAGGCGCCGCCATAGTGACCGCCGGCGGCGGCCCAGTTCAACGCATTATCCGCTGCCTGATTGCTGCCCTGAGATTGCGCCTGAGCGCCAGCGAGGGGGAGAAACGCGATCGCGAGCACCGCGACCCTCAATAATGTCCTCATCGATGATCTCCTGTTCTGTGGCCTGCTGATTTTTCGTTGCGACGCTGGAACCGCCGTAGCCGGCAAAGCCATGACGGGGCCGGCCCTCGCGGCACAACGATGTGACCGGAATATATGGAGCGCGGGTCCCAGCCACTTTGCCAAAAATGCTGCCGACAAGAACATCTTGCTGAAAGTTTGCAAGCTTCGCTTTCTATTCATTGCCGTCGCTTGCTGGGGTACGCGCCACAGTCCTTTTTGCCCAGGCTTCGGCCAGCGGCAGGAAAAGGCGATAAGATCGGGAAAAAGATGGCAAGGCGCGAAAAGATCAGGAAAAGGAGAGATCCCACATCCCGCATAGGGATCGCAAAGATCGGATGGAGACAACACATGCTCCGTGATCACTTCATCAACTTCCTCGAAGCTGCGGTGGT
>DATGVJ010000432.1:0-2004 GCA_035300505.1 Xanthobacteraceae bacterium | reverse complement strand
AGCCAGGCCTGGTGGCGGGATCGTGTGTATGGCCGAGGTGTTTCGTTGACCGACAATCGGTTATGAACGTGGTGCCAATAGTCGGGTGCTGCGTCGGCCGGATCGATGCGGATCGCCTCGACGACATCGATCAATTGCAGGACACGTTCGACCTTCGGCCAACCGGATAGTCGCAACAGACTTTCACCGCCCGGCGTGATCCAGGGGACGGTCGAATAGCCCTGTCCCGGTATTGCTGCGCGCAAGATATCGATGCGAGATAGGACGGTCCCAAAGTCGTTGGACGTCCAACGCACGAAAGCGAAAATGCTGCCTGGAGCGAAAGACAGCACGCGCCGATTGCGGTCCACGACTTTCTCCGAAACCGGCCGACCAAACCGAACGCGGTTCTCGATGCGCTTTTCGAGCCACAAGAGCTCAACAGTCGTGAGGTCGCTCGCGCCGACCTCGTTCGTTGAATGGCTGTCGGGAGTGTGAGGGTGTGTCTTCATGGGTCAGCGCCGCTCCTTTCCTGCATAGGGAATGGGAGCGTGCCGCTTTGCGGGCAGCACCGTGCCGATGCCGGGTTCGCTGGTTGAGGTTCTGGTGCCGAGATCAGCCCATGCGTTCAGATCGGCAACCGCGTAGACGACGCGAGCGCCGATTTTGCGATAGGCGGGACCGGTGCCGTAAATGCGGTGTTTTTCCAGCGTGCGAGGTGAAAGGCCGAGGAATCGGGCTGCTTCGGCAGTCCGCAAGTATCGTGGCGGCAGGCCGGCGTTCGGATCAGGCATATGAGGGGCTCCGTGGTCGTCTGGTACGCCGGCGAAATCATCGGCGCGTCGACGGACACCATGGCGGAAGAAAGCCTCAAAGGGGGATGCCGAAGATTGGGGGGTACGTTTTCGGCACCCCTGAGCGAACACTCATTGCTTCCGCGATGGTGGGCGTAACAGTGCGCGATAGCCACCCCGCATCAAGGCGAGGCCGTTCTGGACCAAGCGGATAATTCGGCTGCGCAGGTCATTCGCTCTCCAGGAGCGGCCCATAACCCGCTCCTTGCCGAACAGGCCTTCGGCAATTTCACGATAACTATGTCCCTGCAACCAGGCATCGAGGGCGCGGATCGTCAAAATGAAGCGCTGGCGACGCTGGCGAGGAAGTGCGAGAGGGGGAGTACCGAGACGACGGCCTTCGATCGCCGACAAAAAGCGATGTGCCGCCTGCAAGCGAATATCAAAACTGGCATCGAGACGTAGTTCGACGGCAAATAGCGAGTCGCCTTCAGGGATAACGGGCAGGCAAAGGCGATGGATTGCGCCACCTAGCGGTACAATCGCATGCCACCCATCTGGTCCGCGTCGAAATTCGCAACCAGGCACCACGGTCAGGTCGAGATTATATTGTTCAGTCTCACCGGGCGAGGATGCCTCCCGGAGCGACAGGACAGTCGATAGAGCCTCAGGGGCCCAGAAAATCGGTTGTTTATCGAAGGGCTTTTGCGGGTCAGCGGCGAAAAGAAAGCCCCCATTGCTGTCGAAAAGTCTCTGTCGTGTCGCTCAATCGCTGCGCGTTCTCAAGGCTCTGATAATCACTTTGGTAGTTGGCATCACGGCGTAGCCACTCCCAGGCTATGTCCATCGATTCCGCATTCCCGAAGTTTGCGTAAGCTTCCTCGGATCTCCAATCCACATTCGCCATGACACCATCTTCCCACTACGCGTGACCAGAAAAGAAAGCGCAATTGCAGCATGACAAATGTGTCCATTTCTGGTTGCGCAAAATGCGCTCGCCGAATGGCTTCATCGCCTCGGCTGCGGGGATCAGGGAAGCGTTATAATTTCTTCACAATGCGGTCATGTTTTGCTTTCTGGCCAACCATCACGAAGCAAATGACGATAGCCATGCCGCGCCACCCACTTGGCACGTGCTAGATGGCTCTCGAAAGCAACCCGAGCACGCTCCGGTTCGCTCGTCGGATCAATATGAAGAACGATGCGCGCCACCTCACGCCAGTCGGCGTTG
>DATGVJ010000431.1:0-12917 GCA_035300505.1 Xanthobacteraceae bacterium | reverse complement strand
CGCATCATCGGCGCCGGCGGCACTGCACTGCTCATATTGGCAGCGTCAATCTGGCTGATCGTGATGTTTTTCTAGCGGCTCGTCCGACGGAAGTCCGAGCAGGCGGGCGGTTCGTAGTTCCGCGTTTACGCGGCCTTTCTTTCTAACTCTAAGACTCAAGTGAAAAGCCGCCCGCGGCGAAGCCGCCGTGAAGGCGGAACTCCAAACGGGAAGTGAAGCTTGGTGCGCTATCGTACTAAGATCGTATTTTTCCCTGTTGACCATCTGTATGTATCATGTTGAGGCGGCGCTTGCGTGCAACTTCGCCATGAGCGGCAGAGTTCAAGGCGCCTCCACATAGGCCGCCTTGATGGTACCGGCGAGACGGGCACGGTCCGGATAACGCGCAACAAGCGCCGCCGTGACAGCGTCGGTTGCCTGCTCGACCGTCTTGCCGGCACGCTTTTCCGCCAGCGTGCGATCGCGCACGTCGATGAGATATTCGCGATAACCCTTGATGAAACCCACATCACCATTCGGCCCGTGGCTCGGCACCACGATCGTGGGATTGAGCGCTTCCAATCGATCAAGACTTGCAAGCCATTGGCGCAGGTTCGAATAAGCGCTTGAGAATGCCGGCTGCGCTTTCATCGCAATATCGCCGGCAAACAACACACGGTCTCCCTCGACCCAGATGGCCGTGTCGCCACGCGTGTGATTGGCCCCCATCGCGTAGAGCTTCACGCGCACGCCGCCGAGGTCGAGTTCGTAATCGCGTTCGAAAGTTATGTCAGCCTTGCGATAGGCAGCACCTTTGAGCATCTCGGCATGGGCGGGAGAACGCGAGGCGAAATTCTGCGCTTGTGCGAGACCGAACTCGGTGATGTCCGTCTCCTGTTCCTTCGCACGGATGAACTTTGTCGAGGCCGGGAATACCTGCGCTCCGAGATCGTGCTCGGCATGGACATGGGTCGTCACCAGATAAAGCGCACGCGATTGCCCAAGCTTTTGCGCCTCAGCCAAAACCTTGGCGCCATTGGGCGGCCCCATTCCGGTGTCCACGACAAGCACCGCGCGATCTCCCACGATGATGCCGATATTCGTCACGAGTGGAACGCTCTTGTCCGGAATGACATTGACATGTGGCGAAACCTGTATCCGATCCTCCGGCTTGATATGTGGCGCCGGCGGCATAAGGGCCGCGGGCGGCGTCTGGGCGGCGGCGATTTGCGGCGCCAGGAGGGTGAGAGCGAGAGCCACATACAAGCGCATGACGAAGTTCCTTTGTTGTCGTGGAGAGAGCAGATCGAAATCAACGAAACCGCAGGATCGTATCTCATTTCTGCGCGAGATAGATGGTCTGCGTGAACGGCCGATCCTGCAGCGGATTGTGGAACGTCACCGGCTCGGCGCGTGCCTTGGCAAACACACGACGGAGGCGGGCCAGGAATGCGTCGTCCGGAAGCTCGTTGGACCAGAGGCCGAACACACCCCCATCACACAGTTTCGTTGCCAATTGTTGCAGACCCTCGGTCTGATAGAAGCTTGCATGACGCGGATCGAGCAGCGAACCGGGCGAATGATCGATGTCGACAAGGATCGCGCGGAAGCGGCGACCGGGTGTCCGCGAATCGAAACCCTCGACGGAAGCCGCCAACGCAAAAAAATCACCATGTACCAAGCGGCAGCGTGGGTCGCCCGTCAACACGGTTCCGAGCGGCACCAGCCCTCTCGCGTGCCAGCCGATGATGGCTTCCAGCGCTTCGACGACGATAAGCGATCCTACGCCGAGATTCTGCAATACCGCATTGGCCGTAAAGCCAAGCCCGAGCCCGCCAACCACGACATTGAGTTCGTCGCCCGCAAGCCCGTCCAGTGCGAGCCGGGCGAGCGCGATCTCCGATTGCGTAAACAGGCTCGACATCAGATATTCGTCGCCGAGCTTGATCTCGAAAACATCGACGCCGAGCTTGAATTCCCAACGACGACGCAAGCTCAACGCACCAATCGGTGTCTGGCAATAATCGAGTTCTTCAAAGCGCAAGCTCATGCGGCCCTTAGGATCCGTCGGAAAACAACTGCCGCAGGCAAGGCGCGTGTCCCGGGCGCACTATTAGTGCAGACCCGGGACCGCACCAAGAACGGTGCCCACTACGGAAATTCTATCTAATTTCCGGCCCGCGCCGTGTAGCTCTTGGAAAACCCGTTGCGGCCATTGGTGATGGCGAATTTGCCGTCCGCCGCCACCTTGGCTGTGATTTCATGCCCCTGGCACTCGGCGGTTTCCTCCGTGTTGGCGATCATGTCGGGGGCGGTGTTATGCGTCGGATCCTTGTCGAGCAGCGACAGGTGTCCCTGCCAGATGCCCTCGATGCCGGAGAGTTTCGAGAAACGCAAATAGCCGTTCTTCTCGTAAACCGGCGCGGGCTTGCCTGCGACCGTGATCGGCTGGATGCGGTTATCGCTCGCACCCAATCCCTTGCGCGGACCGTTGTTCACCACGATCACCTGCGGTTTGATCGCACCGAGCAAAGCCGGCGTATTGGCGCCGTCGGGCGCACCATGACGGCTCGTCTGAAAGAGCGTCACCGTTCCGATCTTGTTGACCGGGCACGCGAGTTCCATTTCCGAATACCAATCGAGATCGATCAGGTTGAGAAACTTGAAATTGCCGTACTGAAGCATCACGCCGACACCGCGCTGATTCTCTCCCCCGGCCGCGCTCATTCGCGCGGCGTTTTCGCACAGCGCATTGGGGCCGCCGCCTGGGAGCGGATTAGCCAACTTGTTCGAGTTCGCCGTGACGACTGTCACCCGCACGCCCGCAATGTCGATCACATCGCCGGGCTTTACGATATTGCGCTTGTTGCCCGCCACGGCCTTGTATGAATCGAGCCGTCCCTGGTCGACCGCATCGACCGCGCCGCCGTGATCGTAGAATTTCTCGATCGGGATCATCTTGGCGAGCGCCGCCAGGCCGCCGGTGTGGTCGCCATGGAAATGGCTGATGACCATGTGATCGATCTTGCGCAGGCCCGCTTTTTGGGTCGCCGCAAAAATGCGCTTGGCGTCGCGGTCGGCGTCCGGATAACCGGTGTCGACGAGCATCGATTCTCCGTTCGGCGCCACGATCAAGGTGGCGGCGCCGCCTTCGGTATCGATCCAGGTGATGTCAAGCGTGCGTTGATTTTGAGCCTGGGTGGAACCCGCGGTGCCGAACGCCAGAGCAGCGAGCGCAAGTCCTGTTACGACCTTGTTCATGCAAACCTCCCTTGAAGCTGTTTTTGTACGACTGAGTTAGACGCCTGGATAAGCTTAGAGACCCGATCAGCTTACAGCGAGATATGAGCCTCTGCTATGGGATTTGCCGGTAATTCGGGTGGAGTAGCCCGGGGTTGAGCGCTCTTCGCGCGAAACCCGGGAATGCACCCGGGTTTCGCCATAGCGCGTGAAGAACGCACTATGTCTCAACCCGGGCTACGACCCATTTGGATTCGTCACAACCCCAGCCACTCAATTCCCCAAGGCAGAGCCGCCGCCGCATAGTCGACCTGGAGTACCCGCCGGCGCGCCGGTATTTCCGCCCGCTCGGATGCATGCAGGATCGGCGTCGCATACACCCAGATATCGCCCGTATCCGCCAGGCACCGCGCCACGCCGTAACGTGCGATGGCGTCTGGTATTTCTTCGTTACGGATTACCCCTGCATTGTGCGAACCAGGCGCAATGAGGAGCGGCGCGTTGGTCGCCGCCACCGGATCAAAATGCAGGCGGAGTGTAGTCATGCCTGCCAACACTTCGAATGGCGGCGCAACATGGAGAAGGCCATCTTTCATGGTCCATGGACCAAATCCCGGCACCGCTATTCGCCTCTTCACCGCAATGGCTCGATCTTGATGCCAACCGAACGACCAGTTCATATCGGCCGTCTTGTTGAACAAGAGTGCCCTTACGGGCCGGCAACGATCACCAAGCAACAACGCGGCGATTCTCGCCATCGGGCCGGGCCAGTTGAGCCAGGAGGTCAGTTCAGGGATTCCGTAAAGCCGAATTCCAGCCCGATCGGACGGGACAGGACCAACCAACGCCTCAACGCCCGAAAGCTCACTTTCGCTGACCGCCAAAGAAAATCGTTCGGCGCCGTCACGCGAAAGCGACAGCGTCACGGCGTCGCTCCGCCCGCATATTTGCACGAGAAGTTGGTAGGGCTCACGAAAAATTGTCTGCTGACCGCCTCATATTCAGCCCTGATGAATCGCTCGCTGGTCGAGCCGATGACCGTCACCGTAATGCGCCGTTCCCTGTCATAGTCCACGGACCAGCACTCGGAGGCGCTGTTGGCGCGATCGAAATCCTTTTTAACCAGCGCTATCTTTTCCTGGGCACTTTCCGCGAAGGTGGCGGCGCTGATGATCACCCGGAATTGCCGCCGCCAGGCGGA
This sequence comes from Xanthobacteraceae bacterium, assembly GCA_035300505.1. Lineage (GTDB taxonomy): Bacteria > Pseudomonadota > Alphaproteobacteria > Rhizobiales > Xanthobacteraceae > VAZQ01. Next base: position 8,497 of record DATGVJ010000431.1, on the reverse strand, counting down.
GAATTCCCTTTCTCTTTCCTTTGATCTCGGATGCGGAATATAGAAAAATTCCTCGAGGTCTTCGGAAGCGTGATCGGGAAATACATTATTTTTGGAGTAGGAATAAGAATCGAAGCGCGCGTCTGATGCTTGCACGTAAACCGTCAAGGGATAAGCCAAAGCCTGAGAACCAGCTTGCGCCCCGGCAGGGCTCATTGTTGCCACAAAATTCGCCACCAAAACGCCGACGCACAAGGCCAGCCGCCGCAGTGCAATGCGCGCGGCAGCATGCCCGGTCTGGCGGTGGCAAGACGTCACAACGGCGCTCTCCCGTGGTTCATAGCGTTTTCCGGCGAAGCGGGCTTCCAGTTCGCCGAAGAAAACGCGTCGACCGAATGAGCTGGCGTCGGCTATCTCCATTACTTCTTCACGTATTTCTTGATGTCCATCTGGTCGTCGGAGGCGGCATAAATAGTGCCATTGCCATCGACCGCGATGCCGATCGGCGGCTGCCACTTGGGATCAGCCGGGACCGGCGGCGGAATGAAATACATCACCTTGCCGTCCTTCACGCTCCCGACCCGGATACCACGCGCGCAGCCCGGATTGTAATTGCCGGCGCCTTGGTTGTTGGAGGACTGGGAATCGATCACATAGATCATGTCGTTCTTGTCGACCGCGACCCCGCTCGGCCGGCCGAACTGCTTCCAGGCGGCGAGAAATTTTCCATCCCGATCGAACACGACGATGCGGCTGTTGCCGCGATCGGCCACGTAGAGCCGATCCTGGCTGTCAAACGCGATCGCATGCGGGGAACGCAATTGCCCGTCGCCATTGCCCATGGTCGCAAACGTCTTGATGAACTGGCCGTCCTTGGTGAACACCATGATGCGCGAATTGTTGGGCCGGGCCTCGCCATGGCCTTCGCTGATATAGACGTTGCCGTTACTGGCCACCGCAACGCCGGTCGGTGAATCGAAGATGTCGAGGCCGCTCTGGCGCTCGCCCTGGCCGGGCTTGCCGAGCTTGAGGAGCACCCGTCCGTCGGAGGAAAATTTCGTCACCTGATAGCCTTTAGCGTCCTTGACGCCCGCATCGGCGATCCAGACATTGCCGTCGTTATCGACGGCAACCTGATGCGGCTCGATGAACAGGCCGGCGCCAAAATTCTTCAAAGTCTTACCGTCGGGACCGAGCTGCATGACCGGCACGCAGTCGTCGGTTTCGCAACGGTCCGCCAGCCAGAGATTATTGTTCGCATCGGCAGCGACCGCATTGACCGGCATGAAGGGCCGCGGCGGCGAGGCCCAGTTTGGCACCTGCACATAAGGATTGGGCAGGTTGCCGTTTGTTTCCGCACAGGGGTAGCTCGGCTGCGCGTCCGCCATTCCGGCGATACCAGTCGCGAGACCTACGGTCGCAAGACCCACGCGAGCAATTCCCATCAAGCTCCGACGCATATCCGGCCTCCCTTGCTTCGTGCTAGCCTCCCCCCTGATCGCACGCACACGTCGATCAAAGGGAGGAACCATGGAACGATTCATAGCTGATCTCGTCAAGGACTTCGACAGCGGCAAGGTGGATCGCCGCGAATTTTGTCAGACCGTGGCGCTTGCCGCCTTGGTCTATGCCGCCGGCGATGCCGCCCATGCCCAGGCCAGCCGGGGCTTCAAGGCGCTGGGCATCAATCATGTCGGGTATTTGTGCCCGGATTTTGCCAAGGCCCGCGATTTTTATACTTCGGTCCTCGGCATGCAGAACGCCCCGGGTCGCGAAGCCCAAAACCGGACGAGCGTCATGTTCGGCCCAGAGCCCGGCAAGGGCGGCCAGTACATCGCCATCCGCAATTCCACCAATGCGCCGCCGCAATCCCAGACCGTGGTCGATCACGTCTGTTACACGATTGCCAATTGGGACGAAGCACGCGTTCGCGGCGCTCTCAAGGCGAAAGGCATCGAGCCCGGCGGACGCGAAGGCAGCATCAATTTACTCGACCCATTCAATTACTACGTCCAGCTCGCATCCGCGGCGGGCGAAAACGCATTCAAGCGCTAAGGGGAGCACGACCATGGAAGGATTTGTTGCACAGAAGCTCAACGACTACGCAACCGGCAAGATGAGCCGCCGCGGCTTGATCGAAATGCTCACGCTCGTCGCAACCACGGCCTATGCGGGCAGTGCCAAAGCTCAGCAAGCAGGGGTCAAGGCCGCGCTGATCAATCACGTTTCCTATACGACGCCTGATTTCAGGAAGGCCGCGGACTGGTACTCCAAGGCCTTCAACCTCGATCAGGTCGGCGCCACCGATCATGACGTGGCACTTCCGTTCGGCAAGAAGGGCGACAAGCCCTATGGGGTCACGGCCGACGATGTCCCGCTCACGCATCTCATCATCCGCACCCGCAACCCCAATGCGCCGCCGCCGGCCGGCCCGCCGCGACCACGCGCAACCGCATCGGTCGATCATGTCTGTTACACGATTGCGGATTTCGATCGCGAGAAAGTGAAGACGGAACTCACCGCACTCGGCGCCACCAAGGTGCGCGACAGCGGCACCGCGAGCGTGATGGCGAGCGATCCGTTCGGTTATGAAATCCAAATCAGTGGATTGGCCAGCACGGCGCTCAGCGGCGGCGGGTGAGACGGAAACACAGGCACAAGGGAGATGAGCACAATGTATCGACATGTTCTTATTTTGGCAGCGGCGCTGTGGTGCTTGGGTAGCCAAGCCCAAGCTTGCGGAACGCTTGAATTGGTGAAAGCGATGCCGTCGACAGACAAGGTGCCGCTGTTCAGGTGCGGTTCCGATTTCAACGTAACCTTGGAGCGCGCTCATAAGAACGATTGGGCGGGCGCGCTCAAAGCCTACCAGGCGCATCTCAAGGTACGGGGACGGTCCTATGTGCCCACAGCGGACGAGAAAGCCACGCTGGAATACCTGGCCATGATGGCGCGCGCCAAGTGAGGGCCCGACCAGGAACACGGGAATAATTAGAGCGATTGCATGTCCCGCGCGCAGCGGACCATTGGCCTCATGGGCGTTAGGTTAACGACCGTAGCCCGGATGAGCGCCCACCATCAGCGCGTTTACGCGCATGACGGTGGCGCGATATCCGGGGCCACCGGTTCCCGCATGTCGCCATCTCGCGTGAAGAACGCGATCTGGCTCATTCGGGCTACGACGTTCGCTGCTTAACGTAACGCCTATGACCATGAGCCTGATGCGCATTCGCGCGCTTGCTCATGGTGCGATACGGATCCGCCGCCGCTCGGCGCCGATGCGTTCGAAACTGCCCAAACTGAGGTTTCAGGATGCGTGTGTTTTCGGCCACCCTCGCGACGGAGACCAACACCTTCTCTCCGCTTCCGACGAGTCTCGATGCCTATCGGGAATGCGTGTTCCTGCGGCCGGGGGAGCATCCCGACGATGCGCCACAGATGTGCACGGGTCCGCTATTCATGGCACGCCGACGGGCGAAGACCGATGGCTTCACGTTGATAGAAGGAAGTTGCTTTGCCGCGTGCCCGGCGGGCACCACCAACCGCGCGGCCTATGAGTTCATGCGTGACGAAATTTTGCAACAGCTGAAACACGCAATGCCGGTCGATGCCGTGTTGCTCGGGCTGCACGGGGCAATGGTCGCATTTGGCTACGAAGACGTGGAAGGCGACATCGTGGAGCGCGTGCGGTCCATGGTGGGACCGCAATGCGTGATCGGCGTCGACCTCGATCCACACTGCTCGATGACGCTCAAACGCGTGCGGCTGTCCGATATCATCACGTGCTACAAGGAATATCCTCACACCGACGTGCTGGAGCGGGCGGACGACCTCATCAGCCTTGTGCTGCGCACGCTGCGTGGCGAAATCAAACCGGTCATGTCGCTCTACGACTGTCGGCAGATTGATCTTTATCCGACGACTCTGCCGCTCATGCGCGCCTTCGTGGATCGGATCAAGGACCTCGAGGGCAAGGACGGCATCCTGTCGATTTCAATCGCGCATGGTTTTCCCTATGCGGATGTGCCGGAGCTTGGCACCCGCGTTCTGGTGATCGCGGACAACGACAAGGCGAAGGCGGACGCACTCGCAAGACAGCTCGGAGAGGAGCTGGTGTCGATGCGCGGCCGCACGATGCCGGAATTCATGAACGTCGCGGACGGCATCACGGCGGCGCTCGCATTCAACGACCATCCGGTGGTGATTGCGGACCCGTCCGACAATGCCGGCGGCGGCGCTCCTTCCGACAATACCGAAATCCTGCGTCACCTGATCGAGCGCGACGTCGCGGATGCGGCCATCGGCCCGATCTGGGATCCGATAGCGGTCCGCCTGTGCTTTGATGCCGGTCAGGGTGTCCGGTTTCCGCTGCGCTTCGGCGGCAAGACCGCGGCGGCCTCGGGCGCGCCGGTCGATGCCATGGTCGAAGTCAAGGGCTTGGCGCGCGATTGCTGGCAGTCCTTCGGACCAAGCCGCGTTCCGCTCGGCGACTGTGCGGCCGTTCGCGTCGGCGGCGTCGACGCGGTGTTGGTCACCAAGCGGAACCAGGCCATGGGGCTGGAGCTTTTCAGCAATGTCGGAATTGAACCGCGCGCACTCAAGCTCATCGTCGTAAAGTCTGCCAATCATTTCATGGCGGCCTTCAGACCGATTGCCAAGAAGGTGATCTACGTGGATTCCAGCGGACCGCTCAATCGAAATTATCAGAGCATCCCATATCAACGAGTGACCCGGCCCATCTGGCCGCTCGATGAGTCCACGACGCCTGGATTGATTTATTAGCGCGTACTTTGAATAGGTTGACCATGCTGCCGACCGCCACGAGCGACTCACTCTCCTCGTCGCCCTCTTGACGAGGACAATCCGCAGAAGGCCATGGGATAAACAACGCGCGTGGAGTTGCGTAGGGGCGGACCTTTCTTGTGTCCGCCCGGCGATCAGCAAGCTGCCGACCGCATGCTCGACAAATACGCTCGACCTTTCGCCAGTGGACTTCAAGATCGTCACGCGTGCCTGATCCTTGGCGAGCTTTGGATCAACAGTAACAGAAACCCGCCGACGCAGGCCGACCACTGTCGGGGCCAGCACGACTTCATCGCTGAATTGCCGTTCGCCGGCGACACCTTCCACCAGCGCAACGGCGGCGGCGTGATAGATGCTGAACTTGCCGTCAAGGCCTGTCTTGGGTTCCTCAATCCCCGCAACCTGCATCACGCGCGGATGCAGCGCTACATCAACGCGAGAGATAAATTCCGGCAAGAGGCGCTCGCGCACGCACAGTTGCAGGCAGCCGTCGACTGCCGGATGCAGCACGAGCCCGCAAGGGAAAGGCTTGTAGGTGTTGTTCAATATCTCCCAACTGTTGTCGGCCAGTGCAGAAAATCTGCGTTCGCCGGCGAGCACGTTGAGCCATCCCGATTTGGCTTCGACGCGAAGACGCGCCCTCCGACTTCAGCAGCTGAATTCGGGACCGCTCTCTCCAGCAGTCGCAATCTTGGACCGGGAAATGGCTTGTCTGAGAGGCCCTCGGCCGCCGCCCTGCGCCGCGGGATATATTCCTGGGGAACCTCTTCGTCCGCGGATCGACTCGTTTCCGGTATCAGCACCGGACGCTCCATCCAGCCTTCACGCTCGACAGCGAAAAGCAGTTTCTCGGTGGCCCGTTCGACGTCGATGTCTTCGCCAGTCGTCGCAGCTTCTACCAGAAGATTGCCAGCTTCAAGCCAGTGCCGGCGGCGAAGATAGGCGAGCGGCAGGTCCTTGGAGAGCGCATGGTTGGCGTCGATCAACGTCTCCATGCTGCGCATGGGACCGCCTCTTGGAGTAATCGTGGACGAGAGCTGCTTGGTCCAATACATCATCACACCCCCAAAATGTTAAGTGCGTCATCTCATCGAAAGTTCCGGGCTGCAACCCGACCTTTGAACTCGATGAGAATTGGGTTCGGTCGCCGAAACTTGGCACGCATTACACGCTCCCTAATGCCCGTCACCTTCCCCACGTGTCCGTGGCGAACGAAATCATCAACGAACGCTCTGACCCTCCTTCCAGAGCAGGAAATCCTGGAATTCCTGGGACTTCTGGAACTCCTGCAAAAGGGCTTTGACATCTTGGCTACGTGAATCGGAGTCAACGGGCAGTGCCCGAGAATTGTCGGGGTCTACGGGCTTGGCGCGCACCTGCTCGACCTTGGCACGCCGATTGTGCGACCGATCCGCATCCCCTTGTCGCAATGCGCGCAGGCGTGACCGCGATGAGGACTCGCGCGCAGGTTCGGCCGAGCGCGGATCTTGGGCCTGGTCATTCTGCGCTGTGACACTTGGTACGTTGCTAGTTATGGCAGCGCTAATTGAAGACAGCCACGCCAAGAGGTGAGAAGAAGCCGACGATGGCGATCCCGGTAGCGCTTGCGAATTGACCGATGACGTTGGCGAGGAGGTAATGCTGGGCACCTCCTCCATCGACGTCTGCTGATACCAGCACTTCCGGTTCGTCGGCCGGTCAATGCGGTAGTGCCAGTGGCCGCCATCGGCCCGCAGGTTTGGTTGCGCGAGGCAGGTTGCGACCGCAGGCTCTCCAGTAAACGTCACGAGGCCAACAGCGATCGCGGACGCGAATAAACCCCTCTCTATTTTCATAGCAGTGCTTCCCCTCACGAATAGAAATTATCCCCAGTTTTATTTTTCATCCTTGAGATACAGAGCATCTCATTGAACATATGAGGATTTTAATTTATATTGTGGCCACAACGGGCTACAAATCGGGCATTTTAAATTTTCTGCCTTATTAGGAACACACCGAGGTGGGCTGCCAGGACAATTAAAGTGATGCTCGGACTGTATCAGGCGGCGGTCGGCGAATGTTTCACCGGTCGCCGTCAAACTGGCCTCGAACGCGCTTCACCGACCTCGCCAGCGTGAGCCAGAGCGCGAACTTTGGAATTTCAATCAATACGCTTTCCATCCTGGCTCGATCGCTGCGTGATTGAGTGAGCAAATAGAGTTGAAAATCCGGAGACCTCTTCAGTTCGCGCTCAAGCTCTTCACATTTGGCTAGGGCACATTTCTCGGGTGTTTCCATGTAAATGCACTCTTTGTAAATTCGGTTGGGAAAGGCATAGAGGCGGGAATGGCACAGGTCTTGGAAAGTAGGAACGGTTGGCAAACATAACGCGGCCCTCCACAAAAGGTTCCAAGCACGAAACCGCCAAGTTGGCGAAACCGAACTGTACGTGCTGGACGATGGTATGAACTACCACATCGGAGCACCGCAGATCGTTCCAGAAGTACCTGTGGCGACCGGTGGAGAATAGATGCCGCTGCGTCTGGTACCGAACAGACGGGCATTGAGGGAGTTGCTAGAAAGAACCGTTCCCTCTTGTGGAACGGTACTCGACTGTCCTGAGCCCCAGCAAAAAGTTACCTCTTGGCGTTGGAGCTCAATTTCTTTGGTGGCGCTGGTGTTCTTGAACTCCCATCGAGAATTTTATTTGTACGGCGGGGGAAAAGTCGCGCTATACGGGGAAATAGAATAGCGCGCACGGGACTGGACGACGCTCGCAGTCGGGCGTCGTCCAGTCCCGCCACGGATCACGGGCGGGAACCGAGATCGCGTCGCCAAGCTCGTCAACGAAGGCAGGAACGAAGCGGAAGTTGTTGCGGCTGCTTGGCGAATTCAGTTGCTGTGGTCCGCTCAATTTCGGAAATTTCGCTGTCGTGGCCGATAAGTATTGATGGTCAATTATTGGTCGCGCAACCACTCGCCATATACCCAAAATTCGAATTAGCGGCCTGTATTGCGCTTCGCTATACGGCGCGCTCGAAGCATTTGGGGTGGCCGCAATCCGTCCTTCGGTTGGGCAAATCGGACAACGCTTGGCTCAGAAACCGCCTCGAAGGATGGCCGGCCACGATCGTCGATCCATTCACGTCCCCGCGGCATGCCGCGCGATCTCCCCGGCATCGGCCAGCGTGTCGACGCGCCAGCACGCATCGATGATCGCGCGCGCCTTGGCGGGAGCCAGAATTCCGTCGACGAGGCCCAAGAACTTGTCCTCGATCATCCGGTCGCTCATCGGATTTTCCTGGCTGCCGACCGAATGCTCGACGAATACGCTCGACCTTTCGCCATTGGACTTCAGGATGGCGACGCGCGCCTGGTCCTTGGCGAGCTTTGGATCAACAGTAACAGAAACCCGCCGACGCAGGCCGACCACCGTCGGGGCCAGCACAACTTCATCGCTGAATTGCCTTTCGCCGGCGAAACCTTCAACAAGCGCAACGGCGCGCGCAACCCCAATGCGCCGCCTCCGGCCGTCCCGCGGCCGCGCGCAACCGCATCGATTGATCACGTCTGCTACACGATCGCGGATTTCGAACGCGAGAAGTGAAAAGCGAGCTCACCGCCCTCGGAGCCACCAAAGTGCGCGACAGCGGCACCGCGAGCGTAATGGCGAGCGATCCGTTCGGCTATGAAATCCAGGTCAGCGGATTGGCCAGCACGGCGCTCAGCGGCGGCG
>DATGVJ010000430.1:0-8238 GCA_035300505.1 Xanthobacteraceae bacterium | reverse complement strand
CGGGGAGCCTCGCTGGGCCATAGTTGCGCGCGGGCGTTCGCACTTCGAAAAACGGATCGAGTTTGATCGGTACGGACGGCGCAACGGCAGCAACGGCCGCGGATTGGATGGCTCGGTTCGGCGTCGAAGGCGTCACGACGGGAGCCGCTGACGGCGTGACACCTGCCGCCGTCGGAGATGTACCGGTTGCGCCCGAGATCACCGCGACAACAGCGCCCACCGGAGCCACCGCACCCGCGCTCACGCGAACTTCAGCGAGCACACCGGCCTCGGTCGCAGGCACCTCCATCGACACCTTGTCGGTTTCGATCTCGAACAGGTTGTCACCCGGCTTGACCGCGTCGCCTGCCGATTTGAACCATTTGGTGATCTTGCCCTCGGCGACGGTTTCGCCGAGTTGCGGCATCAGCACGTCCATGGAGATGGTCCTCCGCGGCCGTAGGGTGGGCAAAGGCGCGCATGCCGTGAATTCACAACATACTCCGTCGTGCCGATGCGTGCCTTTGCCCACGCGTCTGCGGAGGTGCCAATCACACCATCGTCTGTTGCGCCACCGCCGCGTGGGCCATCAGGGCGTTTACGCCCGTCTGCGACGGGCTGTGGGCGCCACGGTAGCGCTATGTATGTTGAACTATTGTGCCAGGCGCCTTTGCCCACCCTACAACTCATGTGTGTTCACCAGCTCACCGAAATATACTGCGTCTCCAGGAACTCCATCAGCCCCTCATGCGCACCTTCCCGCCCAATGCCGGACTGCTTCATGCCGCCGAAGGGCGCCGCGGGATCGGAGACAAGTCCACGGTTGAGCCCGATCATGCCGAAATCAAGCTGTTCGGAAACCCGCATGCCGCGCGCCAGGTCGCGCGTATACAGGTACGCGACGAGCCCATACTCGGTGTCGTTGGCGCGCCTTATCACTTCTTCTTCCGACTTGAATGTCTGGATGGCGGCGACCGGCCCAAAAATTTCATCTTTGAGCATGTCGGCAGTATCCGGAACGTTGGTGAGCACGGTGGCGGGATAGAAGAACCCCTTACCCGCCGGCATCTTCCCGCCCGCAAGCACCTTGGCGCCCTTTTTCACGGCGTCGGCGACCAGGCTCACGACCTTGTCGCGGCCTTCGGCATTCACCAGAGGCCCGAGCGCCACGCCGTCGTCGAGACCATTGCCCATTTTCAGCGAGCCCATCTTGGCTGACAGCTTTTCGGCAAAAGCGTCATGTACGCTTTCGTGCACATAGAAGCGATTGGCGGCCGTGCAGGCCTCGCCCATGTTGCGCATCTTGGCGATCATGGCGCCTTCTATGGCGGCATCGATGTCGGCGTCTTCGAACACGATGAAGGGCGCATTGCCGCCAAGCTCCATCGCGGGATTGACCACATTGTCGGCCGCGGCACGCAACAGCGTGCGGCCGACCTCGGTCGAGCCCGTAAACGAGACGACCCGCACGCGCGGATCATTGAGCATCGTGCCGACCACCTTGCCCGACGCGCGCGACGGAATGACATTGACGACGCCCGCCGGCACGCCCGCCTCCTGCAATATCGGCATCAGCGCCAGCATGGTCAGCGGCGTATCGGATGCGGGCTTGAGCACAACCGGACATCCGGCCGCGAGTGCCGGCCCGATCTTGCGCGTCGCCATGGCGGCAGGGAAGTTCCACGGCGTCACCAAGACCGCGACGCCCGCCGGCTTGTGATGCACGAAGATGCGCGCGCCCGACGACGGCGCCCGCGACACCTCGCCCACATTGCGCACCGCTTCCTCCGCGTTCCAGCGGAAGAATTCGGCCGCATAGGCGACTTCGCCGCGCGAATCCGACAAGGCCTTGCCGTTTTCGATGGTGATGAGTTTGGCAAGACGTTCCGCATCCCGCATGATCAGTTCGAAAGCTTTGCGCAAAATTTCGGCGCGCTCGCGCGGCTTCCTCGCGGCCCAGGGCGCGAATGCATCGCTCGCGGCATCGACGGCCGCCTTGGCATCTTCCACCGTGGCGCTTGCCACCGATGCAATCTTGTTTTCGGTCGCGGGATCGATGACATCGAAGCGCCCGCCATCGGACGCCTTGCGCCACTGGCCGCCGATCCACAGGTCGGTCGGAACATTTGCAAGAAGATTTTCATACATGAGACAAAGTCCAGTTAAGACCCCACTTCGTAGGATGGGGAGAGGTAAAGCGCGTTCTTTCTTTACGCGCTTTACCGAAACCCATCATGATCCCGGGCCGCAAGATGATGGGTTTCGGCGAAACGCATGAAGAACGCGTTTTACCTCTACCCATCCTACGAATTCATCGCTTTATGCACGCGGTCGACAATGCGATCGACCGTCGGCAGCGCGATATCCTCCAGAATGTCGGCGGCCGGCAGCGGAATGTGCGGCGTCGTGATCCGCACTGCCGGACCGTCAAGATCGTAGAAGGCTTCATCGGCAACGATCGAGACGATTTCGGCGCCCCAGCCGCACAGCCGCGGGTTCTCCTCGACCGTGAACAGCCGATGCGTACGCGCCACGGATCCCAATATGGTCTGCGTGTCGAGCGGAACGAGGGAACGCACGTCGACGACTTCGCAGTCGATGCCATGCTGGCTCTTCAGCCGCTCCGCGGCCGCAAGCGCCCGCGGCACCATCAGGGCAAGCGCCAGGATGGTGGCGTCCTTGCCGGGGCGCGCGATCGCGGCGGTGCCGAGCTTGTCGACGATCTCGCCGTCGGGCACCTCCCCCTTGGTCGCATAAAGCGACTTGTGTTCGAAGAAAATCACGGGGTCAGGATCGCGCACCGCGGCGGCCAAGAGCCCGATGACGTCGCGCGGATTGGACGGTGCCACCACCTTGAGCCCCGGGATCATCATGCACCAGTTCTCGACGCTCTGGGAATGCTGGGCGCCAAAGCGCGAGCCTGCACCATTGCCGGTGCGCACCACCAGCGGACATTTGAGCTGGCCATTTGACATATACCGACTCTTTGGAAACTCGTTGGCGATGTAGTCGAAACACACCGCGAAAAAATCCGAGAACATGATTTCGGCGATCGGCTTCAATCCAGTCATCGCCGCCCCCATGGCGGCCCCGAGAATTGCCTGCTCGGAGATCGGCGTATCGCGCACGCGCAAGGGCCCGAATTGTTCAAGCAATCCGACAGTCGTCTTGAACACGCCACCGGCCGCGGCCACATCCTCGCCGAGGAAGACGACATCGGGATCGCGCGCCATTTCCTGGGCGATGCCGCGGGCAACGGCATCGCGATAGGTCAGTTCCGCCATGCGAAGCCTCCGTCGGCATAGACGTCCGTCGTAAGAAGTTCGAGCGGCGGCATGGGCGCGGCCTTGCAGGCGACGGTTGCCTCATCGACGATCCGCTTCACGTCGGCATCGATGGCCGCCACCACATCACTACCGATGCCGAATTGCGCCAAGCGCTCGCGATAAATCTTGATGGGGTCGCGCTCCTTCCAGCGTTCGAGTTCGCCCTCGGGCCGATATTTGGCTGGGTCGGCGCGCGAATGCCCGCTGTGTCGATAGGTCATGCATTCGATCAGCGACGGCCCAAGGCCAGCACGCGCTTTCTCGTAGGCCGTCGTTGCGGTCCGATACACAGCGTCGGCATCATTGCCGTCGACCACAATGCGTTCGAGCCCATAGGCCGCCGCGCGATCAGCCGCCGGGTGCGGCACCGCCGTGACCAAACCGATCGGGGTATATTCCATATAGAGATTGTTTTCGCACACGAAGATCACCGGCAGCTTCCAGACGGCTGCGAAATTCAACGCCTCATGGAACGCGCCGATATTGGTGGTGCCATCGCCGAAGAAACAGACCGAAACGTCCGTCTCGCCCTTGTACTGCGCCCGCCAGGCGGCCCCGCAGGCAATGGGAAGATGCGCACCGATAATGGCGTAGGACCCCATGACACCGTGATCAACCGAGGTCAGGTGCATGGAACCGCCCTTGCCGCGCATGAGCCCATTGTCGCGCTGCATCAATTCGCCCAGCACCTGTTCGACAGGGACGCCGCGCGCCAGCGTATGGGCATGGCCCCGGTAGGTGCAGAACGACAGGTCGCCCGGCTGCATCGCAACCGCAAAGCCCGCCGCCACCGCTTCCTGGCCGAGCGACAGGTGGCTCGTGCCCTTGACCAGGTTCTGCAGAAACAGGTCAAAGGCGCGCTGCTCGGCCTCACGGAGCACGACTTGCGTGCGGTACAGCGCCAACCGCTTTTCCTCGCCGATGTCGTCGTTGACGGCGCCCGCGGGCGCGCGATCTTCAATTGTCGCCATGAAAGGCCTTCATGCTTGCAGGATGGGCGGGCGGAACTTAGAGCATTTTCAACATGAAGTGGGAACCGGTTTTCAGCCAGAAAATGCGTTCACCCGGCGTAGCACTATTGCGTTTTCCAATCCCCTTGCCCCTTCCGCACAAGTACCGACGTGATGTAGCCTGACCGGTAACTGCCGGCACGGCTGGCCGGGCCTGAGCATATCGCAACGCCCATGCCATGAGCATGGCAACACACCCACGGTCCAACCAAGAACGATCAGGAAATTCCATGGCTCAAATCAGGCACATCGCAATCGCCAGCGATAACCCCGGCAAGACCGCCGATTTCTACAAGAAGGCGTTCGGTCTCAAGGAGATTGCGCGTCACGGCATCGACCCGAACAACCCTGAGATTTCCAAGCGTCCTTCCGGCGTCGTCCTGAGCGATGGGTACCTGAGCATTGCCATTCTCAAGCTGGCCAGGGACCAGACCGGCGTCGGTCTCGACTATCAGGGCCTCCATCACATCGGATTCGTGGTCGACGATCTTGATTCCTGGACCCGGCATTTGGAGGCTCACGGGGCTCCCAACATCACGACGCTCGCCGACATGCCGCCGACAGCGCATACGGAGATCAAATTTCGCGGGCCCGACAACGTGGTGATCGACATCAGCCCCGCGCCGTGGCCGGGCGCCGCGCCGGTCGATCCCGCAACGATGAAGCAGCCGATGGCCGAGGTGCCGGCATAAGTTTGATCGAGCATCTGCAGATGATGCGCAACATATTGGAGCGTAGCATGACTTCGAAATTCATCCGCCGACGGTTTCTGCAAAGGCAGCCGGCGCACTCGCGCTGCCGGCTATTGCACGTTTCGCCTCCGCGCAAAATTATCCGGTGCGGCCGGTTCGCATCATCGTGCCGGTCGCTCCCGGCGGCGCGCTCGACATCCTGGCGCGACTGATCGGCCAATGGCTGTCGGAGCGGCTCGGGCAGGCATTTGTCATCGAAAACCGGCCGGGCGGCGGCACCAACATCGGCATCGAGGCAGTCGTGCGCTCTGCCGCAGACGGCTACACGCTGCTTCTCATTCCGGGTTCGGTGACGATCAACGCAACGCTTTACGAGAAACTCAATTTCGATTTCATTCGCGACATCCAGCCGATCTCGATGATCAGCCGGCTGCCGCTCGTCATGCAGGTTACCCCATCGCTTCCGGCCAAAACCGTCCCCGAGTTCATCGCTTACGCCAAGGCCAATCCGGGCAAGCTGAGCTTCGCATCGGGCGGCACCGGAGCCCCGTCTCATGTCGCGGGCGAACTCTTCAAATTGACCACAGGCGTCGACATGGTCCACATCCCCTATCGGGGTGGCGCACCTGCGCTCACCGACCTGATCGGCGGCCAGGTGCAGGTCTATTTCAGCCCGCTTCCCGAATCGATCGAGAGTATCAAGGCAGGGCGAGTGCGCGCGCTTGCCGTGACCACTGCAACACGCGCGCAAGCGCTGCCGGACCTGCCAACTATCGGCGAATTCGTGCCAGGATTCGAGGCAAATACCTGGCAAGGCATCGGCGCCCCCAAGGCAATACCCGCCGACATCGTCGGGAAGCTCAACAGGGAAATCAACGCAGCCTTGGCCGATCCAAAAATCAGAATGCGCTTAGCCGACCTCGGCAGCATGCCGAGCCCGATGACGCCGGGAGAATTCGACAAGTATATCGTTGAGGAAACCGACAAATGGGCCAAGGTGATCCGCGCCGGCAATATCAAGATGGAGTGAGCGTCGTCGGCAACATGCCGATATTTGATAACAATAAGTGCGGAGACGACGCCCTCGTCCCGCGCTCCGGAATGGGCTAAACTCTCCATTGTCTCTGCCCAAGGAAACCAGAAGCATGGCAGAGCGGGACCCATGAAGGAGACGACCAATGACCCACGGGACGATCTGTCGAAATCTGGCCGTACTGCTTTCGGCCGGGGCCGTGCTGGTCTCCACCCAATCGGTTCGGGCGGCGGACGAGCGAGGCTCGGTGCAAGGCGTCATCAACGACGCATCCGGACAACCTGTCACCGGCGCGTTTGTGAAATTGAAGAATGCCGACCGGCGCTTGACCTTCATGGTCGTCAGCCAGGCCCGCGGCCAATTCGACGCCAAGGACCTGCCAACGGGCACCTACAGCGTGCAAGGCGTCGGCGCCGGTTACGAGAGCAACTGGTTCACCAATGTCAACGTCACGGCCGGCGATAGCGCCAAGGTCGGCCTCGCGCTCACCAACAAGCAAGGCGCCATGCTGACGCCGGCCTGGCCCAAACGGCTGCCGCAGGACCAGGTTGCCAAGGTGTCCAAGGACGCCAAGGACCTGCCGGATGGCGAAGGCAAGGCCCTGGTCGCTGAGCGGTGCACCACCTGCCACGACGTCCAGCGTATCGCCGTCAAGCGCTCGCCGCGAGCGGACTGGGAACACACCATCGGCCGCATGCGCGGGCTCATGGCGACCATGAACATTCCTGATCTGACCGACGCGCAAAACACCACCATCCTCAATTACGTGTCGGCCAATTTCAAACCGGCGCAGCCCTACGACGCCAACAGCCGGCTGCCGCGAACGTTGCTGACCGGCAAGGCCATGAACTACCGCGTGGTGACGTATGATCTGGTCAACGGCTACGCCGAACCTCATGACGTTGCGACCGATCCAAAAGGCAATGCCTGGGTGGCGGAGCGCGCCGGCAAAGTGGGCCGCTTCGATCCGAAGACGCTGGAATTCACCGAGCGAAATACTCCGCCCGGCCCGGCGTCGGCGGACCGTCAGCGGCTGGGCAACCCGCAGATCGATGCCAAGGGCATCATGTGGATGCCGGATGGACCCAACCAGCGATGGCTGAGCTTCGACACCAACACCGACAAGTTCCTCGCCTTCGCGTGGCCGCGGGGGAAGGGTCCAGCGGGCGGCAACACCATGGCGCTGCATCCGGACGGCACAGTCTGGGCGACCGGCGCAGGCAAGGAAGCGCGCAAGCTTGATCCCGCGACCGGCACCTTCTCGTTCTATGAAGCGCCGTCCGCTAAGGACCACAAGAACCCGGGCGCTTACGGCATGGCGATTGCCGGCGACGGATCGGTATGGTTCGCCGAAGACAATACCGATCTCATGGCCCGCGTCGATCCTGCCACCGGCAAGGTCGAAGAGTTCAAAATCCCCTTTGAGGGCAAGGCCTTCCCGCGCCGTATGAACAGCGACGCCAATGGCGATCTCTGGGTGGCGCTCTGGGAAGCCGGCAAGCTCATGAAGATCGACCACAAGACCAAAGCGATGACGCTCTATGATTCACCCACCAAGAACGGCGGGCATTATTCGGTGATCGTCGACAAGAAGAGCGGCTACATCTGGGTCAGCGAGCATCAGGTCGACAAGGTCGCACGGTTTGATCCCAAGACCGAGGAATGGGTCGAATTCCCATTGCCGGAGGCGGAATCCGATCCGCGGCGTATCGACATCGATCCGACCAATCCGAACCGCATCTATTTCAGCGGCAACACCGCCGGACGCGTCGGGTTTGTGGAATATCTGCCGCAGTAGGCCTCGATTGGCAGGTCGCTATGACCTGGCCTGCCAATTCTCTCGCCGAAAGAATCCTGCAGGCCCAACTTTTCTGCAGGATTCATACCTTGGAGGAATATTGTGAACCTTCCACGCCGGCAGTTTTTGCGACTCGCTGCGGGCGCTGCCGCGTTCCCGGCCATTCCCCGCTTCGCAGCGGCGCAAACCTACCCGACACGTCCGATCAAACTCATTGTCGCTTTCCCGGCCGGAGGTCCTGCTGACACGATGGGGCGGCTCGTCGGCCAGGCCATGTCGTCGAAGCTTGGCCAACCGGTCGTGATCGAGAATATCGGCGGTGCGGGCGGCACGATTGCATTGCGGATGTTGTCGAATGCAAATCCTGACGGATACACACTGCTGGTCAACAGCGGCGGCC
>DATGVJ010000429.1:0-24025 GCA_035300505.1 Xanthobacteraceae bacterium | reverse complement strand
GCGTGGTCTTTTGCGCGGCAACGCTCGCAGCGCCGGGGCCGTCGAGATCGTAGCCCGCCGCACGGATGGAGATCGTGTAGCTTCCTGGTTCGATCCTGGCAGCCGGGAAGGCATATTGACCCTGCGCATCCGTGACGACGCTGACGCGGATGGTCGATCCATCCCGGCGGGCGCTCACGACCACGCCCTCCATGGCGCCCTCTTCGGGCGAGGTAACCTTGCCGGTGAGTTCGGCCGCAGCCACAGGATGCTCGTTACCGAACGAAAGACAAACGGCGAAGACCACAGTCAATGCAAGGCGAATCATCTCACCCTCCTGGCACAATCGTCGCGCTGTCAGTCGCGCGACCTCCTGGCAACGACCAGATTGCGACAGTTCGTGTCCCGAGAGCAAGTAGCGTTGGAGAGAAAGCGCCGGTCGGAAAGATTCTCGCTGGCAGAAAGAAAGACCGCCTGAAGGCGGTACTCCAAACGGGCGGGTTCGGAGTCCCGCGTTCACGCGGCCTTTTCCTAACGGTGACAGCTTAAAGGACGAGCCGCCTACGACGGAGCCACATCCGCCGGCAAGGGATGGCATTCGCCGCGAATGAGCGCGGCAAGCTCACCTGCCGCAACGAGCTGTTTGTCGACGAGCACACGCTCGAGCGCCGTCAGCCATCGCTCATAATAATTCCACGAATTGTCGCCAAGATCGTGAGTGCTTTCCCATTCGCCGATTGCGACGATCAACTGCTGCCGGAAATCCTCCCAATCAAAATAGCCGGATCGGGAAAGCGCCAGCGCCACGCCAAACGCCTGGCGCTGCCAATCCTCATCGAAACGAAGCTTGCCGTCGAGACGAGGCGGCGAATCCTGCTGCCCCATCATGCTCGTTACGGCAAAACGTTCAAAGTTCGTCTGCATGGCTGTACACCGTCGTCGTGGCGTCCCGGAAGAAGCGCGGCGGATCGAACCTTCGCTTACACCTTCGCAACACCCATCATCCCCTCGGCGGTCACCAGCTTGGCAAGATCGGCCTCGCTCATACCCTGCGTCCCCGCCGGACGGTCAGGAACAACGAACCAGCGGATCTGTGCGCTGCTGTCCCAGGTCTTGATTTCAACCGACTCCGGAATATCCAGTCCGAACTCCTTGAGCACCGCACGCGGCTCACGCGCCGCCCGCGCGCGAAATGTCGGGTCTTTGTACCAATAGGGCGGCAGTCCCAAGACCGGCCACGGATAACAGGAGCACAGCGTGCAGATAACGAGGTTGTGCAAGGTTGGTGAATTGACCGCCGCCCGCATGTGTTCGCCTTCGGCACCCGCCATGCCCTTGGGCAGATTGAGCGAGGCGATCGCCGCCGGGGTATCATCCCCAAGCCGCTGCTTGAAGGCCGGGTCCACCCAGGCGCGCGCAACAACCTTGGCGCCGTTGAACGGCCCCATCTGGGTTTCAAAAAACGCAAGCACCCCGTCGACGCTCTTATCCGTGATGATTCCCTTTTCGATCAATAAGGATTCGAGCGCCATGGCACGGGCAGCGTTGAGCGTCTCTCGATTCGGCGGAAATGCGAAGCGCTGCGGAATTGCCATCGTCTGCGCCTGAGCCGGCTGCAAGGCTGCGGTGCCGATTGCCGGCGCGGCCGCCGCCGTCGCGCTCGCGATGAGGAGATTTCGTCGGCTAAATCTCATGTTGCCGGAATTTTCACTTCCCGGTGCCCCTGTTTCAATCGGAAATGCGGGTGACGGTGTGGTCATGTGTTCATCCTTGCGTTGACGACTGTCGTGCTAATTGGGTTTGGCGAGATAAGACTCGTAAAGGTCCGCATAAATCGCAAAGTTCTTTTCTGTGTTGCCTTTCCAGAGATCGTCCGGGTCGAAACGAACGCAGTAGACGGGCATCGCCTCGCCGATTCCGTCCGGTCCGGTCGAGGTCAGGTACGTGTAGTTGCCGGAATAAACCGTATCGACGACCCCGATCCGATCCCGCAAATAGCCCGGAAGCCGCGTGTGTTCGATCGTCGGCACATCCTTGACGAAGACCTTGTCGCCCTTCGCGAATTTGGGAGAGAAGGCACTATCCCGCTTTGGTGAATCGCCCTCCACGAGATATGTGTTGATGCGCTGGTCGATCGCCGGGTCGGCGCCTGCCCTGGGGGACGGCGGCGACGCATTCAGGAACTGCTGCGTTCGCGCGTCGAGTTCGGCCTGCGTGACATAGCCCTGCTCGACAAAATAACCCGAAATGCCGCCCAGCCATTTTTCGTAGTAACGGAACTTGAAATAGTCGAAGGGATTGAGCGACTCGGCGCCCTTGCGCAAGTCCGCCCAGGTCCAAATGGTCTTGAACGGGCTGCCGGTCGCCGGCAACGGCAACTGGGAACTCAGCGCCATCATCGCCACGTGGATTCCAAAGATTCGCGTTTCCCAAGGCTCGACGAAAACGCGTTTCTCGTAGGTGACCGGCCCCAAGCCTTCCAGGCCACCAAGATAATGTTGCAGCTTCATGTGTGTGACTCCATTATTTGCATTGAAGGATTCGGATTTGAGGGATTCGCTGACCGTCGGCGACTCTCACGCTGCTGTCGCTACCGCGTTTGTCGCTACCGCGTTCGTCGCAATGGCGCCCGGAGCTGCCACGTCACTCGCTTCAACGTCCGCGCGACAATTCGCAAATCCCGCCCGCAGCGCCTGGGCATCCAAGTTTCTGCCGATGAAGACGAGTTGACTTGTCCTCGGCTCCGTCGGGCCCCACGGCTTTCCGGGACGTCCATCGAGCGTCATGTGGACGCCGTGGAACACAAGGCGTCGCGCTTCCCCGGCAAGGTCGACAATGCCCTTCGTCCGCAGCAGATCCTTGCCGTTCGACTGCACCAGTTCGTTGATCCATCGGTTGAACAGGGTAGCGTCAACCGGGCCAACCTCGCAGATAGAGACAGATGAGATATCGGAATCGTGCTCGTGCGTGCTGTCTGTGAGCAATTGCGGGTCGAGCCGCAGCACGTTTCTAAGATCAAACGCCCTTACTCCGAGCACATGCCCCAAATCAATGCCGCAATCACGCGACCGGTGGATCCTGGCCAACGGATTGAGCGATCGAACGACGTCTACAAGTGCCTCGACCTCTCGTTCGGTTGCGAGATCGATCTTGTTGACGAGAATCACATCCGCGAAAGCAATTTGCTCGCGCGCTTGTTCATTGCCCAACTGCATGCGGACATGACGGGCGTCGACAACCGTGACGATTGCATCAAGTTCCGTTCTCAAACGTAGCGTTTCGTCGAGCATGAACGACTGCACGACGGGCGCCGGATCCGCAAGACCGGTTGTTTCGATAACAATGTGGTCGAGATCGCGCTTGCGCTCCAACAACGCGCCAACTGCTCGCGTCAGATCTCCGCGCACCGTGCAGCAGATGCAACCATTGTTGAGTTCAATAATATCCTCCTCGGTACCGATCACGAGTTGGCCGTCGATGCCCACATCGCCGAATTCATTAACAATGACACCAATCTGCTGTCCATCGCGCGCGGACAGGATATGATTGAGCAAGGTCGTCTTTCCAGCACCGAGAAATCCAGTGAGCACTGTCGTCGGAATCTTTGTCATGCGTCCGCACACATTCACTGATCGGCGTGTTCGTCAAAACATGCCGTTCGTTGTTGGAGCACTGTTCGGCGATGTTAATTTCCTCGCCTTGCAATTTCGTGCTCGCAATTTTCGTGCCAATACCACGATCATACGGACGACGTTTCAAGCGATGTTGAAAACCCCTTCTGTGCCATGAGATTCCGCGGCTCATGATATTTTGCGAGCGTCATCAGCGGTCCGTGACATTGTCAAACTATTCTCTTTGTGCAATTTTTTTGTGCCGCAAATGATGAAAAGTTGTCCGAGTGCCTCTTGGTGCCGCCTGTACAAGTGAGTTCCATGCTCACGCGTGAGTTTGAACTAGCATCTGTAATTCCATCGGATGCACATTATGCCGGACTTGTGATCACACGCTCGTCTGCGCTTGGCATGCTCTTTGCTCCGAAAGAGCGCGATGGGCAGCAACCGGATGAGCAGCAGTTTTTTGCTGTGCGGATCGTCACGCGGGAGGAGCGTTGCAATTGTGACCTATCGCAATTCTACCGTAATGACGCGGCTCGCATTCTTGGGGCGCGCTCGCGGGGTTGCGACGATGATGATCATCCTGGCCTGCGCCAATGTCCTTGCCTGGCTCTGGGCTTGGGTCGCTCTCAAAGGTAATCCCGCTCTGGTCGGTACCGCCATGCTGGCCTATGGACTTGGATTGCGCCACGCCGTCGATGCCGATCACATCGCGGCAATTGACAATGCGACACGCAAGATGATGGAAGGCGGACGGCGTCCGGTGACCGTTGGAATGTTTTTTTCGCTTGGACATTCCTCGGTAGTGTTTCTGCTGACGCTGGCCGTTGTCGCTACCACGGCAACTTTTACTTCGCTTCTGGACCCCGTGCGGGCATTTTTCTCAGTCGCCGGCGCAGCACTTTCGCTCGTATTCCTCGTCTCCATTGCGGGATTCAATCTGGTGACGTTGTTCGCACTCTGGCGCACGCTCCGCCGTACCGGCGCTGGACGTGCACCCGCAGAAACCGCGCGCGAGCCAATTCCAGGAGGGTTGATGGCTCGCTTGCTCGCCCCGCTCTCGCGCTACGTCAATTGCAGCTGGCATATGTTTTTCGTGGGGTTTCTGTTCGGCCTCAGTTTCGAGACCGCCTCCGAGATCAGCTTGCTCAGCCTTTCAGTCACCGAAATGACCAATGGTGCATCCCCGGGCATGGTCTTGATATTCCCGATCCTATTCGCGGCCGGCATGTCACTCTTGGATGCAGCGGATGGAGCCATGATGATCGGCGTCTACGGATGGGCGCTTGCGCGGCCGGATCGACGGATCAAATACAATTTCATAATTACAAGCCTGTCGGTCGCTGTCGCTCTGTTGATTGCCGGCATCGGGGTCGCCGGCCTGCTGGCAGAAGAGCGGAGCGACGCGACACCTGCCGCAACTGCGGCAAGCATCGACATGACAACACTTGGATGCGTCGTGGTGTTTGTCTTTGCGGCTGTGTGGCTGATTGCGGTTGCGGCGAGCCGCTTTAGCTTCGACCGGTCCGCTGCGACATTGGTTCGCACTTTACGTTAGACGCCGCGCTGCTCGTTTGGCATCGGCGTGAAGAAGATGAACATATTGGCCACGATAATCGTCGCGACCAGGAAATAGAAAGTCGCGAGCAGTCCGTAGCTATCCGCAATCACGCCACAGACGAGCGGGCCGATGCTGGAGCCAACGGCCTGGATGGCAAACAGCAGTCCAATACTCGATCCGCCCATATGCGGCGGCGTCGCGTCAAGCAGCCAGGCTTGCAGCACCGCGCGGATTGAAAAGAAAAAGAACCCGAGGAAGGCAATCAGGTAGACGAACGCAGTCGATTGCCCGGCAAAGATCATGCCGACGATGATCAGCGCCGTCACCGTCATGCTGCTTGTCATGATCTGGCGGCGGCCCATCTTGTCGGAGAGATGGCCGGCAATCGGCGACGCGATGAAGCCCGCGGTCTGCAACGCCGCCATGGCGGCGCCGATCCAGAGCGGCGGATAATTGAGTTCGCGCGCAAGAAAAAGAGGAAGGAACGTCATCAGGCCGCCATGGGTCATGGAGCGAAAGATCGAACTGGCGCAGAGAAAGATCAGCGTCTTATTGGACAAGAGCTGCGGGAAGTCGCGCAGCACGTCTGACAGCGTGCGCCGCTTGCGCTCGGTGCCGTCAGGTGCAAGGCGCGGCCCGGCGTAGTTCTTGGCCTGGATGCTTCCGAGACATATCAGCAGGATCACCGACATCACGATGCCCGGGATGACGTTGACGATGACGACTTCCCGCCAGGTCAGGTGGGCAAGCAGGGCGCCCGCCACGAATGGCGCGATGGCATCGCCGACGTTTCCACCCATGCCATGAATGGAAACCGCCAACCCCTTGCGACCCGGAAAATGCTCAGCCAGTAGTGGGATGGCTGTCGGGTGCCACAAATTATTGCCGATGCCGACAAGGGCCGCGCAGGTGAGCAGCAGCCAGTAGTCGTGGGAAAACCCCATCAGCAGGTAGGGCGCACCGATCCAGAACAGGGATAGCGCCATCAGAAGTCCTTGGCGGCCGACGGAATCAACCACCAATCCGCCGGGGATATTGGAAATGGCCCCGGCAGCCGCCTGGACAGTCAAGATCGACCCGATCTGGACATAACTCAGCCCAAGCTCGTTCCCGATCAACGGCAAGAGGAGATAAAATGTCGCCGGATACCAATGGGTAAGCGAGTGCCCGGCGGTTATCAGCCAGACCTCATGGAAGGATTTTGGGCGGGTCTCCTCAGGGGGCAGCGAAATTGCGGTCATATTGCCATTGGTTCGGAAGTTTTGGCTTTGTTTTCCAGGCGGTCTCCGAGTCCACTTCTGCGCACCGGAGCTGCCAAAGTCAACGAAGTCACGTTCTCGCCCCAGGTTGTCAACGTTTCGTGAATAGGCCTCCGGAATGCGCCATCGACACCTATCTCCGGGTGAGGCCATAGGCGCCCTAAGTTAGCGTTAAGTAACGGGAATTTTGGAACCCCGTCGACGCCGGCTTCCACGGCGTCTGCCGGGGCGCGAGCAACCTTTATGGTTTCCAAACCGTAAATACCAATGAGTGCTTTGAACCTATTGCCGTGCCGAAGCTACCAATGTCCGAGACCCGATGGAGGGCGCCGTGAATAACACTTCGATGTATACCGCCGACCGGATGACCCATCTCAAGATCGTGGTGGTTTCGCTCGTTTGCGCGACGATCGTCGCAGGCGTCGGCGTTGCCTCTCGCGTCGGTGATGGTACCACCACGCGCAACGGCCTGGAGGCAACCGTGATCAAGGCTGGCGTGCCGATGACGGCTTCCACCGAGCGCAACCCGATCCGTTAACACTTCTGGCGCCCCTCTTGGCGTTCGCCCCCAAGCGCGCGTCCCCAAACAGCTTCTCAACCTTCATACGCAACCTCCAAGACCCTCCGACGCTTACCTCCAAGTATCCTGGCGCATCTCGCGGTGCGCCTTTTTCATTTGTTCGCCATTTTCCCCTTGGCAGCCTGCTGATCAAAGCGCGGTACCTGTAGATTCTATGGGGTGGCGGGTTTGAAACCCGCCCCTACACGCCCGGGACCTGCGCCCTCTTGTATCTATTCGTCGAATTGGGCCCCGATCACCCCCGACTTCCTGGGAAGTGACGAGGTAACTTCGGAGAGGTTCAGCACAGCCGAAGCACGCAGCCCCGCCGGCAGACGCTCCGGAATGTAACGCCAGGACGCAATCAGGCTGCCGAGCGCCACGGACACAAGCAACATCAAGGCGGCAATGCTGCGCCAGAATCCAACGCGTGCAGGGCGCGCCGCGCGATTCATCGCCAGGCGCGCGGCCTGCATTTTTCGCGGCGCATCAGCAAGATGCGCTCCAGCGGTTTCGCGCCGGACACGATCGACGGTCCGGGGTTCATCAGCAAGCGTCGCGGCAGGGTCTGGCGCCAGTTTGGCGGCAAGTTCCGCGACAGTGGGACGCGGCTCAAGCACAGCTGCCGGCGCGTCGGGTGGTCCAACCTCGGCCGGCGCGGAAGCCGGGGCTTGTTGCGCAGGCCCTTCCGGCTCGGCCCCAGCCCCCCCGGAACTCGCCCAAGCCACATCGGCAGCGTTGGGTTGCGGCTGCGCCAACGGCGCAAGCGTCGGTTCGGCGGGCCCGACCTCGACGATTTTCTGCTCCCCTGGCTTCGAATCTGCCGGCTTGTGATCTGTAGCCTTGTGCTCTGCAGCCTTGGGATCGGTAGCTTTGGAATCGGCCCCCTTGGGATCCGCAGCCTTGGAATCGGCGGTAAGTTTCTCGACCTCCTGCATGAGGCCCGCGAGTTGGTGCGCTGTGGCCGCGCCCGCGGGTTTGGGCTCCACTGGCGGCGGAAAGGGAACACCAGATGGCATTTTTGGCGCCGATGGCGACGCAGGAACCGGCGCGGCGGCAGCCGCAATCGGCGCGACGTTCTTGAGCTTCCCGCGAATCCGCTGCCAGATCCTTGCTTCTGGCTCGACGGGCTCCACCATCAGGTGCAATTCGCCGAGCCGCCGTTCCCAGATCCGCACCTTGCTGAGAAACTGATGATCCACATCGAGCAGCACATTTGCGCGCGTGCGCTCATTGGCGTCGAGCGTTC
Source organism: Xanthobacteraceae bacterium (assembly GCA_035300505.1). Taxonomy (GTDB): domain Bacteria; phylum Pseudomonadota; class Alphaproteobacteria; order Rhizobiales; family Xanthobacteraceae; genus VAZQ01. The sequence goes on along the minus strand of DATGVJ010000429.1, from coordinate 15,804 downwards.
CGAGCACATATTCGGCGGCAAGCGCAGAAAGATCGTCGTCGTTTACGATGTCAGGCATTGTTCGATCTCGAACAGGCTGCGTCGCAGCGATGCTTTGAGCAGGTTGGCGGGGGTGTCGAGCTTCGCGGCAAGCTGGTCGCGGCTAAACGCCCCATAATAGGCAAGCAGCACCATACGCTGGCGATCGGGTTCCAGGCGCCCGATACACGTGAGCAGACGCTTTAGTTCCTCTGTCATCTCGCGCCGCGGCATCGAGCCCGGCCCGTCCGCGTCTGCAATTTCGGGTTCCGTATCATTCGCAGCCGTATCCGGCCGGCGTGCCACATCGATTGCACGGCTGCGCGAAATTGCCACCATCCAGGAAATCGGGCTCCCCAGGGCCGGGTCGAATTTAGACGCGTTCTCCCAGATTGCCAGATAGGCGTCCTCAAGCACCGCGGCAGCGAGATCGTGCCGGCGCAGAATGCGCAGCACTACGCCATACAGCTTGGCGGAGGTGCCGGAATAAAGGCGCTCGAAGGCAAGGCCATCGCGTTTTGCGACAGCGCTCAATAGCGAAATCATTTCGCTTGCAGGCATCATGTTGTCGGCTCGGGGTTCCCCACATCCATGGGCTGGATGTACCAAGCCTGACTTTAGCCGGTCTCGTGAGACTTCGCATCAAGAATCAGAAATGACCACGATATCAACAGCTTGTCGACCAACAGATCCGTAGGGCGCAATAGCGACGCCGCGCGCCTGCCTGGCGCAAGCGGCGAAGCACATTGCGTCCCGCGCGCACGGATTACGCGCCCTTGCGGCTATTGGCCTTACGGCCCCTTCACTGCAAACACCGATACTGAGCCGCCCTGCGGCACATCCTGATACTTGCCGGGGAACAGAAGATTGAGACGCGCCTGCATGCGGGCTGAATCGACGCCCCATCCGGATTGCACGGCGATGTATTGCTGTCCGTCGGCTTGAAACGACACCGGCACGCCGGTAACGCCCGAGGCCATCGGAAACTCCCACAGGATTTTTCCGGTTTTGGCATCGTATGCGCGGAACATGCGATCGTTGGTACCGCCGGCAAACAGCACGCCGCCACCGGTCGCAAGCACCGGTCCCCACATTTGCGACATGCCCGGCATATTGGTGGTCCATTCGCGCTTGCCTGTGTCCACGTTCCAGGCCTGCAGCTCGCCGATGTGATCAGCACCCTCGACGATTTTCATGACGTTGCGTGAGAAACCCGTGTAGCGCTGCCCCGGTTCGTAGGGCTTCGGCAGCTCGCCGGTGAGTTCGGTGCACAGGTTCTCATTCGCCGGAATATATATCAGACGTGTCCGCGGACTGAATGCCGCCGGTGGCCAATCCTTGCCGCCCCACAGGCCGGGGCAAAACTCGGCGGTCTTGTTGGTGCCCGGCTTGCGCGCTTCGTCGATGTCCGGACGCCCGGTCTTGGGATCGACACCCTTGAAGACGTTGTGACGCACGAAGGGCTGGCCGGCGACAAAGTTGATCCTGTCGTTGGTGCGTTCGAGGTGCCAGAGGTAACCATCGCGCGCGACGTTGACGAGGCCCTTGATGGTGCGGCCATCACGCTGGAAGTCGACCACGATCGGCGGGGAGACTTCGTCCCAATCCCACGAGTCGTTTTGATGATACTGGAAATGCCCCTTGATCTTTCCGGTTTTCCCATCGAATGCAACGACCGAGCTTGTGTACAGATTATCACCGGGACGCTGGTCGCCCATCCATGGACCACCATTGCCGGTTCCCCAAAATGTCAGATTTGTATCCGGATCGTAGGTACCGGTGATCCAGATCGAACCACCGCCCGTTTTCCATTGGTCGCCTTGCGGCCAGGTCTCGCTGCCCGGTTGCCCAGGCTCCGGAACGGTGAAGGTCTTCCAGGCCTCCGTGCCGGTCTCGGCATCATAGGCCGACAGAAACCCTCGGACTCCGAACTCGCCGCCGGAACTGCCGACCATGACCTTGCCGTCGGCGACCAGCGGCGCCAGCGACATGTAGTAGCCCTTCTGGTAGTCCTCGACCTTTGCGGTCCAGACCTCCTTGCCGGTCCGCGCGTCAAGCGCCACCAGAACCGCATCGGCCGCAGCAAAGAAAACCTTGTCGCCGAACAACGCAACGCCGCGGCTGGTCGGATGTGCAAGCTGCATATCCTCCGGGATCGGGCGCTTGTAGCGCCAGAGGATGTTGCCGGACCTGGCCTCGACCGCGATCACCTGATTGCCGGGCGTCGCGACGAACATCACGCCATTGTTCACAACGGGCGGCGCTTGGTGGCCTTCGGTCTGGCCGGTCGCGAAACTCCATACCGGCACCAGGCGCGCCACATTATCCGGTGTAATCTTATCGAGCGGGCTAAAACCGAAGCCGTCATAGCTGCGGCGAAACATCAGCCAATTGCCATCTTCGGGCTTGCGCAGCCGATCGGCCGTCACCACCGAATAGTTCTGCAAGACCTGCGGCATCGGCTCCGGTGTCGGGGTGAGTGAAGCCGGGGCGACGGTTTGTTGCGCGCTCAGCGTCACGAGGTCTGCAAACAAAGCGGTCGCGCTTACGCCAAACATGAAAGCGGTCTTGCGGATCATGACGAACCTCCCGGCTGTTGTGCTGAAATCCTGTCGCTGCGGACAAACGCCGAGATAGCGTAACGCCGCTTCAACCCTGCGTAAACCCGACGCGACTGGTAAAAGGTCGGGCGACGGTGATCCTGCCTTCGAGGAGCTTGAGCGGCAATGCCGGCAAGGGACGCGGCGCCGGTCCACCGAGCACGGCACCGCCATCGCGCGGATTATAGAGCGAGGAGTGACAGGGGCATTCCAATATTGCCTGATCGGCGATCCAGCCGGTCACATCGCAACCGGTGTGCGGGCAGATCACCGTATAGGCAACAATACCATCGGCCGCGCGATCCCGCGTTTCCGCCGAAAGGCCGGACGGGTCAAGGCGCAGCAGAAGCACCTTGTTGAGGCGCGAGCCGTTGCGCACGATGCGACCGACGGGATCCATCGGCCATGCCATGATCGGCGCACCCGGCTGGATATCTTTGGGCTCGATCGGCGCCGCGTCGGGACCGCCATTGACCGATAGGAAAACGTCTCCCGCACGAGCCCGTTCACTGGCGGCTTGGGCTTGGCTGGCGGCTTGAGCCCGGGCTTGCCCGACGAAACAATGGCAGCCGAGTAACGTTGCGGTGCCTACCCCGGCCGCCGGCAACAGCGCGATAGCGTCACGTCGTGTATGCATGTCGGGTTCGACAATGTTAAGCGACGCGCACGCCTGGGCGTATCATGCCGATCGATTTGAGCTCGACCTGATCATGCGCCAGGTGTTCCTCGCGCTCGCGCGCCTGGTCGCGCTCGTCAAGGAGCTCGACCTTCTTCATTTCTTCAATAGCATCGCCAAGCGCGCTCTTGGCATCTTCAAGCTGGATTCGCATTTCGTCGGCGGATCGCTTGAGATTGTCGCGACGGACCGTCGCGGCCTTGGCATAGGTCGGATAGGCGAAATGGGTCGGGTCTTGGATACCGGCGCGGTCTTGTTCGGCTTTGATTTCGCGATCGAGGTCGACAATGATGCGCTCGAATTCTGCGATCATGCCTTCGATCTGCGCAACTTTGCGCCGCTTTTCGTCCACCTGGAACTTCTTCAACCGAATAAGTGTTTCACGTGACTTCATCGACTCATACTCCCCCGAAATCCCGAGGCTATGGGAACCGCTGCTTCAACGCCGATGTTCATTGGCAGGAACCAAGCGGCGCACCGCACCTCGATCACGAGTGTGCCGTCATAAAGTTAGTTTTTTGTTTCCATGCGCCATCAAATCTTTGAGATTCGCAGGTCTCTTGTCCTGAAAGGTGCTCAACCGGCGCCAACCCTTAACCTTGTGTTTACCCGCATCGTTAATGATTGCGTCACCGTTCGGAGGGGGATGGGACCAGTCGGGTCACCCCTTCCAGTCCCGGTGACCCCGGGACCACGGACGGTGGGCTTGAACCTCTTAGGGTGGGCTATGACGGTGGCAACCGCCAGGATCACCCCGAGAATCGGGTACGACCGATTCCTAATGTGGAACATGAACAAGCGCTTGGCTAAAAAACCTCTCTCAGGCAATATCTTAAGCGTGATTCGCTTGGGCTGACCCGGCACCTTCTTGGTGCTGGAAACAGGTTTTGTTAACCATTGTTCGTTAATGTTGCGCGAATCGGTTTCTCCGAAAGTGTCGACTAAGGCCGCCGCTCCGGCGCGCCGACCTTAGGCCCCAAACGGCGAGGAAGGGGACTGGCATGCGCGTACTGCTTATTGAGGATGATAGTGCAACGGCTCAATCGATTGAGCTTATGCTCAAATCCGAGAATTTCAATGTCTACACAACCGACTTAGGCGAAGAGGGCGTCGATCTCGGCAAACTCTACGACTACGATATCATCCTGCTCGATCTGAACCTGCCCGACATGTCGGGCTACGAGGTTCTGCGGACTTTGCGCGTCTCCAAAGTAAAGACGCCGATCCTGATCCTGTCGGGACTTGCCGGTACCGAGGACAAAGTCCGCGGGCTTGGCTTTGGGGCCGACGACTATCTTACCAAACCGTTCCACAAAGACGAACTGGTGGCACGCATCCACGCAATCGTGCGCCGGTCCAAGGGCCATGCCCAATCGGTCATCCAGACCGGTGACCTCATCGTCAATCTCGACACCAAGACGGTCGAGGTCAACGGCGCGCGCGTGCACCTCACGGGCAAGGAGTACCAGATGCTGGAACTCCTTTCGCTGCGCAAAGGCACGACGCTGACCAAGGAGATGTTCCTTAATCATCTTTATGGCGGCATGGACGAGCCGGAACTCAAGATTATCGACGTGTTCATCTGCAAGCTGCGCAAGAAGCTTGCCAATGCGTCGGCCGGCAAGAACTACATCGAGACCGTCTGGGGCCGTGGTTACGTGCTGCGCGAGCCCATCGAAGGCGAAGAAAGAATTCCAGCCTGAGCCGTCACCCAGGCTGACACTTCAAGCCCGCCTCCAAGATTCGGAACAACCCCGGCCGCAAAGCCGGGGTTTTTATTTCAAATTGCGCGCCTTGCGTCATGCGTCGGGACACAAGCGTCCGAACATGAGTATCCATTGCGTTAATCACGGCCGTGAATTTGGCCAGATTAATTTATGGTACTGAAACCCGCGTTGGCTACGCTTTCAGAATGAGCAAATCGACCGTAATCAGGCCAGCCGTCGAACTAGCCGGCCTCTGCAAGACCTATGATCGTCCAGCTGTCGATGGCCTTGATCTTACGGTGCGCACCGGCGAGTTCTATTGCTTGCTCGGCCCAAATGGTGCCGGCAAGACGACGACGTTGCGCATGCTGGCCGGCTTGTTGCGCCCTGATGCAGGGACGATTTCCGTGCTTGGCATCGATGCCCTGGCCGATCCCGTCGCGGCCAAATCCGTCATGGCCTGGATTTCCGACGAGCCGATGATCTACGACAAGCTCACGCCGCTCGAGTATTTGGAATTCGTCGCCGGTCTTTGGGGCGTTGACGCTGCCGAAGCCCAAAGTCGCGCCGATGACCTCATTGGTTGGCTCGACCTCACGGCGCATGCCCACCATCGCTGTGACGCTCTATCCAAGGGAACACGACAGAAGGTAGCGCTTGCCGGCGCTCTGGTACATCAGCCTCGCATCATTATCCTCGACGAACCTTTGACGGGCCTCGATGCGGGGTCTGCCCGCCAGGTCAAGAACGTCCTGCGTTCGCATGTCACCGCCGGCGGGACCATCATAATGACAACCCACATCCTGGAAGTCGCGGAACGCATGGCCGACCGTATTGGCGTGATTGCAGGCGGACGGTTGATTGCGGAGGGCACGCTGGACGAATTGCGTTGGCAGGTGGGAAGGAGTTCAACGAGCCTGGAGGACACCTTCCTCGCGCTCGTTGCCCAGAACATCAAGAAAAACCGCAACACCGCTGAGGCCGCGTGATCCAGGCCGGTACAATCGGTTGGTTCGCATGCCATGAGTCCCGGCTGACTTGGCGGGATTGGCTGGCGATGATGACCGCTGGTGGACGCTGGCGCAAACGATCGGTGGCAATCTGGCTCATCGTCGTTCTCCTCGTGATGCACGCCTTTGCGGCCGCAACAGTCGGCTCCTTCGCGCAGGTGGGCGTCGATCCCGACAAAGCGACATTGGTCGCAATCACGGGCTGCATGCTGCTGTCCTGGTCGCTCATGCTTTCCCAAGCCATGGAATCGGTCACGCGCGCCTTCTATGCGCGCTCGGATCTCGATCTCATCCTCACATCACCGGTCACGGCACAAAAGCTTTTCGCGGTCAGGATCGCCACAATCGCGGTGTCGGTTAGCGCGATGTCGTTGGTATTGGCGGCGCCGTTTATCAACGTACTGGCATTTGGCGGCGGAGTACGCTGGCTTGCAGCCTATGGGGTCGTCGTTGCAATGGGGGCAACCGCGGCATCGCTGGCCATTGTCGTCACGACCGCGCTCTTGCGGATGATCGGGCCAAAGCGAACCCGGATGGTGGCGCAGGTCATAGCAGCCGTGGTCGGGGCCGGTTTCGTGGTTGCTTTGCAAATCGCCGCCATCGTCTCGACCGACACATTATCGCGATTCGCATTTCTCAAGTCGGACGCGGTCATGGCCTACGCGCCCGATACAGCCAGTCTGCTTTGGTGGCCAGCGCATGCCGTCGTGGGCGGCCTCGGCGCGCTCGCAGCGATCCTCTTTGCGAGCATCGCGCTTCTGGCAGGCGCAACCTTCGTGTTTTCCAGGCGCTTTGGCGAGCAGGCACTGGCGGCTTCAAACGCCGGGGTGTCCGAATGCTACCTTAGCGCTGCTCCCTGGGCCTTCCGAAGCATGCCGCCAAGACGGGCTCTGCGGCAGAAGGAATGGGTGCTCTTGTGGCGGGACCCGTGGCTTCTGTCTCAGACGTTGATGCAGATGCTCTATCTGGCGCCACCAGCCCTCCTGCTCTGGCGCAATTTTGGCAATGGTGATGGCGCACTCATCCTGCTTGTGCCGGTGCTCGTGATGGCTGCCGGCCAACTGGCCGGCGGGCTCGCCTGGCTCACCATTTCGGGCGAGGATTCACCTGATCTTATGGCAACCGCACCGATAGAACCCGCCCAAGTGGTGCGCGCCAAGATCGAAGCCGTCTTGGGCGCCATTGCGCTCGCGTTTGCGCCATTCGTCATTTGGCTGTTGGCAGCCTCCCCGCTCCTTGCGGCGGCGGCCGCCGCCGGAATTGTAACGTCGGCTGGATCCGCAACCGCCATTCAGCTGTGGTTCCGCTCTCAAGCCAAACGCAGCAACTTCCGGCGCCGTCAGACATCCTCCCGGTTGGCAACTTTCGCAGAGGCGTTTTCGTCAATCACCTGGGCTGCCACCGCAACACTCGCAGCCGCCGGCCTATGGCTTGCCGCGATCACGGCGGGCATGGCAATCCTTATCCTGGCCGGCACACGGCGCCTAAGCCCACGTCCGGCTGCCTGACCGGGTATCGCCACTTTAAGGCGCTCTAGTTGCCCGCTTCAATCAAATTGAAGGGATGCAAGACCTCTAATTTCGTAGGGGCGGGTTTCAAACCCGCCCCTACAAAGAACCCCTTCATTTTGAATGACGCAGCACACTTGGTTAGCACGCCGATATGGTTCAGACGCCGAAAGACCGCGCTTGCCCGTCCCACTTGGTCGTGCGGAGGAACTGTTCCCAACTGAGACTGCTCGGGTTCACTCGCCGGCTCCATTGCAGATCGCGGTCTTTGCGGTAGTAACTGTATTCCGCCGCGTACTCCGCCATCCCCAAAAGCTCTCGCACCAGCAACTCGTTGCCACCAAATGCGGGGAAATACCGCAGCAGCCCCTCGCGCGTGAATGCCGGGCGGTATGCGGCCTTTTTTCCGGTGACACGCGTAAACGTCTCGACGATTTCGCTGGGCGAGATGATGTCGCCGATCACCGGCAACGATTTGCCGACGTACTCGCCTTGATTGGTGAAGATCTCCAGGACGGCAGGGCCGGTCGCGGTCAATGGATCGACGAACGGCGCACGGCAGTCTTGCGGCAAATAAATCGGGAATACCAGCGTATCGCCTTCCATGCGCGGTGAATAATATTCGATCAGATTAGTGTAGAAGAACGCCAGGTAGACAAACGAGCTGGCTACGGGCAGCGTGCGAATGTATTCCTCAACCTTGGCTTTGTCGGTGAAGTGCGGTGCCCACTTCTTGCCTGCGGTAATTTGCTCGACGTTTTCCAAGCTGCTGAAAATGATGTGTTGGACACCTGCTTCAACGGCGGCATCGGCTTCCTGTTTGCCAAGCTCCGTCTCGTGCGTCGCTGGTGGCGCGATCGGCGGCGTCATCAGAAACACGCCCTGTGAGCCCCGGAAGGCATTCACGAGGTCTTTTGTGTGTCCCAACCCAAGCGGCACGGCCACGAGTTCCGCGCCCAGTCGCGCCAGGCTTTGCGCCTCGGGAGCGTCGACGCGGCGAGTGAGTGCGCGTACGCGGTAGCGGCCGCTCTGCAGCAGCGTCTGCGCGACGCTGCGACCCTGCTTACTCAACGCACCAACGACGGTAACAAGCGGTTTGTTATTTGGCGACATCATCATTCTCCGAATGCAAGGGCGTTGCGCTGGATCACAGCGCGCACACTGCGAAGTTCGAGCATGGCGGCTTCGCTACTGGAGCGTTTGGCCATGGTCGAGATTGAGAGGCACGGACCATGAAGCCGGCAGTCTCTTCATCGGGCCTTTCAGCCCCTGCGACACCCCGTCAGCGAGACGAATTCCATCAGTGCCAAAATTCATTGTCAGCTTTCGCTCGCGCCTTTCGGGGTTTCCCACAGCGTAACGTTCTTCACTCCGGCATGTTCCCAAAGGAGAATGAAGGCTGAAACTCATCGGTGGCGTTCTCGCGCTACTTTGAGGCCTGACCGAACCGCGCGCCCGACTAAGAATAACAGTCTGATTCGTGTCCCGGGCGCACCATGAGCGTTTGGGCGCGCCCGTCTGCGACGGGCTATGGCGCCCCGCTCACGGCGCACCGCAGACCCGGGACCTTAACGAAATTAGTCCTTTGTAAGGTCGCGGGTCCTGGACCGGCGACGCTAAGAAAGCGTCGCGCTGCAGTGCGCCCGGGACACGCACATCATTTGTAGCAGGAATTGTGGACAGGCACTCAGTGTCCGCCGACCGCAACCAAGTGCGGTGCTGCCCGGACTTGGCTACCAATCATCGCAACCGGGTTGGCGGCAAAAAGCCCATCGCAATCTTCCGACGGCTGGAACCTGTCGGTCAAACCCGCGGCAGTTTCGCCGGTGCCGAGAACCAGATAACCGTCCCTGCCGACGACGCGCGACATTCGTTCAAGCACATCGATCTTGATCGCCGGATCGAAATAAACAAGCACGTTTCGGCAAAATACGACGTCGAACGTTCCCATGCCGGCAAAATCATCGAGCAGGTTGAAGCGTTCAAACCGGACCATGGAGCGAAGCTCGGTCGAAATCTGCCAATAGTGGTCGGCCTTGGAGAAATGTTGCAGGAGCGACCGGATCGGCACACCTCGCTGCACATCAAACTGACTGTAGACGCCGTCCTTGGCGTAATCGAGGGCATCGCTCGACAGATCCGTGGCGAGGATTTCTATTTGCCATCCCGCCAGTTCGTCGGCCCGCTCCTTCAAACACATCGCAATCGAATATGGTTCCTGGCCCATCGACGCTGCCGCGCACCAAATGCGCAACCGGCGGTGCCCTGCCCGCGCTTTCAACAATCTCGGCAGCATGACGTCGCGAAATTGTGCGAATGGAACTTTGTCGCGGAAGAACATGGTCTCGTTCGTCGTCATCGCTTCGATGACTGCGACGATCCGCGCTTCTCCATCCGGCCGGGACAGGCTCCGTACGAGATCGGACACACTGTCGAGACCGAACCTGCGCGCCAGCGAAAGCAACCGATTCTCCGCCAGATTTTGCTTATCCGATGTCAGCACGATGCCGGAGCGTTCCCGCAACAAGCTGCAAAGATACTCAAACTCAACACTTACCATCACCGGCTCCCACGCACGAGCGGGCTAGCGCTCCATGCAATCGGATTACCGATTGAATGACCTGGCACCATGCCACGCAAAACACGCTACAATTACCCCGCCGACCCCGAATGTGAGCCGTCGTGTCACATCACGCCGACTTCCTGAAACTTCGCTTGGATAATGTCCTTATCGAAGGGCTTCATGATGTACTCGTCGGCCCCAGCGTGAAGTGCCCGTGCGATGTGGGCGACATCATTCTCCGTGGTACAGAACACGACCCTGGGCACATCGCCATTTGGCATCTTGCGCAGCAAACGCAGGAACTCATAGCCATCCATCTTTGGCATGTTCCAATCGAGCAAGATGACATCGGGCATTCGACTGTGACAAACCGCCGTTGCTTGTTCACCGTCTTCTGCCTCGGTAATCTCAAATTTCAGCCCCTCCAATATCCGCCGCGCCACTTTGCGGATGACGCTGGAGTCGTCGACGATCAAACAATTCTTCATAACGACCTCGTTATTTGCGGTCGGCCGCAGAAGAACTACTCTGCAGGCAAAGAGTTTAATTTTAGTTGCAATGCGCACAACTAGCGCACCCCTATAAGCGGGCGCGCCACTTAATGGATTCGTAACGATTTAGATCATTAACAATACGCGGCAAGCCAGCCGCCGCGGGTTAACGGGTCGACACCACGATTGCATCGCCTTGCGCCTCCAATCCCACGCCAAGTCCGCAGGCGCGCGCCAGGAGGCCGGTGTAAAATGGCTGGACCACATGGGCATCAACAGTCCCGTTCTCGGGCGTGCCGTCCAACAGCGCCTGCACGGCCGGAGGTATACGCGTGTTGGTCCCGGTCGCCGTGATGCGAAAACCCATGGCTTCGTTGTCGCCGACAGGGACAACCGTCAGCGTGCCGCCTCGCGGTATAGTCTGGGTGGCGACAACCAGCATGTTGAGCACCAACTTGACGCGGTTTTTCGCCAACAGCACCCGCGGCAAGGTCCAAACGATCTTGGTCTTCTCGTCTTCCATGAAGCCACGGGCTATTGTCTCGGCTTCACCCAAGTCGACTTGCGCACCGGCGCCTCCGGCAGCCCCGAAGGCAATCCGACAAAATTTCAGCCGCGCCGAAGCCGTCGCGGCGCTCTTCTTGATAAGGCTTATGGCAAAGGCCTTGGTCTCGGCATCGTTATCTTCTTCGAACACTTCAATGCCATTTAGGATAGCGCCGGCCGGGCTGATCAGGTCATGACAGACCCGAGAACATAGCAACGCCGCAAGATCGAGGGCGTCAAGCGTAATCGGATCGGGCATGACCTTCTCTCCGGTAAGCATCGAATTCTCCGGTAAGCATCGAAACGTGCGGCTCATATTGCTTGACGCCCTGTTTGGCATAATCCCTCAAATCGAGGGTTCATGTTGGACCAGAGCTTGAACGAACCACGCGTGAGCGCGAATCAACGGCCATCATGCTTGAGCCGTCGCAAAAATTGAAGAGCCGAGGTTCAATGCGCAAAGCAACAGTGTATGACATGCCTCGTCCGGGCCCGGTTGAGGCACTTCCAGGGGAAAATGAGAAGGCAAGATGCGCCTGCGGGTTTCCATTTCGCAATCAGACAGGGGCCTCATCGACGCATTGACGACCGTCCTGTCCAAGGCTGCCGCCGTCATTTTGGTGGTACGCAAGGGGGCACTGGACACGCGTATGAAGGCCGATCGTTCGCCGGTCACGGCCGCCGATGAGGCTTCCGAAACAACCATCCTGGCGGGGCTCGGGGAGGTCCTCCCCGGGGTTTCTGTCGTGTCGGAAGAAGCTTTCGGCCGCTCCCCGCCACAACTGGACGGCAATAATTTCGTGCTGGTCGATCCGCTCGACGGAACGCGCGAGTTCATAGCCGGCAGCGACGAATTCTGCATCAATCTTGCCGTGGTGACGGACGGCCGCCCGCGCCTTGGGATCATCGCCGCGCCCGCACTGGGAATGTTGTGGAGAACAACTGCAGGCGGCGGTGCGGAGCGGCTTGAGCTTGCGCCCGGCGAACCAGCCGCCAACGCCCGCACAATCACCCCCATTCGACCACGCACCTGGCCCGAATTGGACGCGGCTGCGGCCGTCAGCCGGTCCCATCTCGACCCCAAGACCGAAGCTTTCCTGCAGGACCTCAAGATCACCCGGAAAATCCCCAGCGGATCGGCCATCAAACTGTGCCGGATTGCCGAAGGCATCGTCGACGTCTATCCACGCCTCGCACCGGTAAGCGAATGGGACGTTGCAGCCGGCGACGCGATCATTACGTCCGCCGGCGGGGCGGTATCCACGCCTGGTGGTGAGCCATTGGCCTACGGGCGCTCCGACCAACGCTTTATTGTGCCGGGTTTCGTGGCCTTCGGGGACCAGAAGGCTTCAAGCCGGCTGCTGCGATCGGCTTGACACATCGATGTCCCGCCAAGATCTATGATTTTCGCGGCGTTTTTGAATTTGCCGAAACGGCTGGGGACAACTGACACAAAGCCGGAACGGCAACGGCGCTAAAATCACCATATTCGTGGCAATTGGATTGCGATGGCGCGACAAATCTGAGCTATTGAGTCGGTTGCCTTGGGTATCCTTATGTATGCTTATGTATCGTGAACGGTCCTACAGCTAGACGACTGATGGAGCCTCAAATGCGAACCGTCCTTCGGACGCTTGCTCTTCTCTTTATGCTGGCGGGCCTTGGCAATGCCCCGGCGTGGTCACAAAGCCCCAACAACTATGGCCCGGGCGAGTTGGTCAATACTGGCCACCAGTTTTTCGGCAGCGTGTCGCGGGGGTTGGCCCAGATCATCGAAAAGGCCGTCAGCAATTGGGGCCAGCCCAATGGCTACGTGCTCGGCCAGGAGGCGGGCGGCGCATTCGTCGCAGGTCTTCGCTACGGTGAGGGCAACCTTTACACCAAGAACGCGGGCGATCTGAGGGTCTATTGGCAGGGCCCCTCGGTTGGCTTCGACATGGGTGGCGAGGGCGCCCGGACCATGATGTTGGTATATAACCTGCCGCGCACCAATGCGGTCTATCAACGCTTTGCCGGCGTCGATGGGTCCGCCTATTTTATAGGCGGATTCGGGATGACGGCGCTGACCGCCAGCAACATCCTGGTCGTGCCGATCCGGTCCGGCGTTGGCTTCCGCCTCGGCGCCAACGTGGGCTACCTGAAATTCACGCCAGCCGCTACCTGGAACCCGTTTTGATTTAACCGCACCTGAAATAATCGTAAAGCGTGTTTAGGAGCGCTTTTTCATGATCGAACCGATCATGTTCGTCGGGATTGGCTTCCTGGTGGCCGGGTTGCTGGTCATCGGAGTGATTCCGCTCGTCCATGCGCGCGCCGTGCGTTTGACCCTTAAGCGGATCGAAGCCGTCACCCCGATGTCGATGGCCGAAATCCAGGCCGACAAGGATCAGTTGCGGGCGGAATTTGCGATGTCGACACGACGGCTCGAAATGAGCGTCGAGCAAATAAAGGCGAAGACCGCCACGCACCTCGCCGAAATCGGCAAGAAAAGCGAAGCCGTCGGTCGCCTCAAACTCGAACTCGGCGAAAAAACCGCCGCCTTTTTCGAGCTTGAAACCAGGGAACAGCAACTCGCGGAGACTCTCGCCACTGTCGAGGAGGAACTCATCGGCACGGGGACAAGTTTGCAGGAAAACGAACGTGCGCTCGCACTCGCCCGTTCGGAAACCGCTATCGTTACGGCCAATCTCAACCAAGCCATGGCAACCGGCGACAGCCAGCGCGTCGAGCTCATGGCGCTGCGTGCCCAGGTCGAAGTGTTCAAGAGCGAGGTTGCGTCCTACGAAAAAGAGACGCAAGAGCTGAAGCTCCAGCTCCAGGTCAGGAAGGCCGCCATCGACAGCACATACCAGGAACTCATCGAGGAACGCGGCAAAGGCGAAACGCTGAGCAACCGGATCATCGAGCTTGAACGCGCGCTCATGCTCCAGAACACGGAAACCGAGCTTCTCAATCACCGGCTGCAGGAGCTGTCGAACAAGCGCGAACAACTGGATCGCGATCTCTTTGAACGGGACACGGTCACCATTCAGTTGCGCGCATCCTCGGAAGCATTGCAGAAAACCGAGTCGAACCTCCGCTTCGAACTGGCCGAACTCGAAAACCGCCGCCGGGTCACGACCGACACGCTTCGCGCCGAAAAGGCGATCATGGAAAACCTGCTCCACCAGGCACAGGAAGAAAAGTCTGCGCTCCTGCGCGATATCGAAAAGCTCAGGCGCGAGGCCGAAACCGCCTGGTCAAAGGAACGGGCGGAAAATGCCGTGATGCGCGATCGCATCAGCGACGTTGCGGCCGAAGTGGCGCGCCTCACCAGCATGCTCGAGGGACCAAGCTCTCAAATCAACGCAATACTTGCGGGCGACCCGACGCGCGTCAACGCGGGCCACAACGGCAATGGGCATGGCGCCTCGAATGGCGATAGCGGCAAGGGCTCGCTCGCCGACCGCATCCGCGCCCTCCAAAGTGCCACTCGTCCGGCCGCACGGCCAGCGGCGCGGATTTAGGGCGCGGCGGGTTGACCAACGATACTCGTTTGGAGTCCCGCCTCCACGGCGGCTTCGCCGCGGGCGGCTTCGCCGCGGGCGCCCTTGCTTCTCTTGCCACCGTCAGGAAGCCCGCGCGCGGCGAAGCCGCCGTGAACGCGAGACTCCGAACCCGCCTGTTCGGAGTTGCCGTGGTCAAGCCTTGCCGTGCTGCTCAGCGCTCGGTTGGAGATGACCGCCTGTCCCGGACGAAGAGCGGTACGAGCTGCTTGCACTCTCTTTGGCCGTACCTTAAATGCTGCGGTCTGGTCGGGCGCTTAGCTCAGCGGGAGAGCGTTCCCTTCACACGGGAGAGGTCGTAGGTTCAATCCCTACAGTGCCCACCACGAAAACTTCAATATTGGTAAATATCCCCCGGCAAAGCCGGGGGCTTTAACTCGAGACACAAAGAGTCGGGCACTGAGGTTAAGATCGACGGCCAGGAACTCCTGATCATGAAGGAGACCGACATCATACATGTCTTGCCAAACTTCATAGTCTGGCAAATCCTCGAATAGTTCCTCCGACGCTTCGAGCAAGGCTGGGTCTAAGTCGTCCACCGTTTTGACGAGTTCGTCGAAGATATCCGCGGCAACAAGGTTGCGCTGATCATCAGGATATTCGATCGCTTTACGCCGCCGCCACTCGGCCTGACCTTCGAAAATGTCCCGTAAAGCCGAATGCAAGTCGTTCATCGCGCACCCCCATTACGGCGACGCGATAAAGGCAGGCGTCGCCTGGAAGCTGCATTTATAATAATCCCCTTCAGGCAAGTTCCGTGTTCCAATTTTCCCATTTAGCGCTCCCATCTGTGCGATCCATCAACCGCGCGCGAACTTATGCAGCCGTGCCACCCGAGTCACAGGACAATACGCCGCCAAGTGCACTGGCAATTGTGCCAGCCGTGGCGACCATGAAGGGATACGGCGGGACGGTCGTTATCTCCTGCATGATCGGGTGGGACACAAAATACACCCAGTCGATCCGACCACACGACAACTGCTGGACGGGCATTGGACGATTGCCGGACGGCCACGGTATTGGCGCTCACGCCCGGGCGCCGCAGCAAACGTCGCGGCGTTCGACAGCAAGAATGTCGAAGCCGTAGTCCGGCGCCGCGCCACCGCCAACCGGGCGTTCACCTATCTCAAGGCGGCAATCA
>DATGVJ010000428.1:0-8350 GCA_035300505.1 Xanthobacteraceae bacterium | reverse complement strand
TGATAGCCAGGAGGAGATTCTGCGAATCGCGGCGAGGGCGTCGGATCGTACTTGCCGCCGGCGCACGCCGGCTCCCGGTTCTTGCACGTGTCCGTCGATTGTAGCAGGGCCCGGCGAAATTCCTCCTCCGCCGCAGCAGCTCGCTGAGCCTCCGGCGTCAGCGGCGGAATGCGGCCATTGGGCGGATCGACGATCAACGACGTGCGCGCGCCAGTGTGCTTTATAGCCAAAAACACCGTGTTGTTGTCGGTGCCGTTCACGTCGTTCACCGTCCCGCGCTCCCGACGTGAGTCGCCGCTGCCGTAATGCGCTGCTCGCTGCTTGTCCAATTCTTCACGCTGGATCGCGGTGAAGAATTCCTGGTTCGCATATTTGGCGGAACGTTGTAACGGCGTATCAAATTGGTCGGTCCAAATTCCTTGCAGGTCTCGTTCGCCCCAAGGCGTTACCGCGTCATCCGCTTTCGCCAGGCCGATCGCGCTCAGGCCGATTAGGGGAGTGGCCACCATCACAAAAATGCTGAAGTGATTCATGACAGTCAAAGTGGATTTGAGACGCCGATGCATGATGCTCTCCATTGGTTAGCCGGAAGGCTCAGCAGCAGCGCACGGACTTTGCGTTATTCCCATAAGCGCAGCGCGCCAACCGGCGAAGTTTCGGGATGGTGAGACAAAAAATGCAAGTGAATGCCGGCCGACGGCATCCGTACTGCCGGTTCGCCCCGGTGGTTTCGGCAAACCCCTTTAGCAGCTTGATGCAGTATACACCGCTTGCCCATGTTCGCGAAGCGGGCAAGTCTGGAATTGGCCCGAGGCTTCCGACCCGGCACGCATCAATTCACGGAAGCTTCGGACGAACACCGGAAAAGTTATCCTCGCCTTGAGCATTTCAGCCCATGACCCAGAGCAGACGAACTCAGTGCCCGGATGCTGCAATGCACTTGCGCTGGCGGGGTCAGATAGGCGCGAACCCTCCGATTTCAGCGTTTTCAAAAATGGAGGTCTTTGCGAAGACAAAAGTCGTCCTCATTTTCTCCCTATCCGCGTCCCCCCAGTTCGCACCTAATCCAATTCCGATAGCAGCGGTTATGGAATAACTGACAGGCTCGACTTATTGCGCCTTGACATTGGCAGCCCGCATGACCTTGCCCCACTTATCGGTGAATTCGGGAATGAAGCGATTGAGCTGGCCGGGAGAACTAGCAAACACCGCATCGCCAAGCTCTGAAATCCGCTGCTTCAATCTGGGATCAGCGAGGCCTACATTGATCGTCTTATTAAGGAATTCGATGACATCAGGAGGCGTATTGACGGGAGCGCCGATACCGAGCCAACCGATAGACTCGTAGTCCGGTATGAATTCACTCAGAGTCGGAACATCCGGCAATATTTCTGCGCGTCTTGCGCCGGTCACTGCGAGCGGGCGCAATCGCCCTGACCTGATGAATTCAAGCGATGGAGATATGAAGGGGAATACGGCTTGCAACTGTCCGCCGAGCAGGTCGGTGAGAGCCGGTCCTTCACCTCGATAGGGAACATGAAGGGTCTCGACGCCAGACAGCATGTTAAAAAGCAGCCAGGCAACGTGCGATCCGCTGCCGATCCCCCCTGACCCGACGCTGACCTTTCCCGGATTACTTTTTGCGTAAGCCATGAATTCCACAAGGGACTTTGCCGGAAACGACGGGTTCACGACGAGAACCTCCATCGCCATAGCGATACTCGCAACCGGCACAATGTCGCGCAAATAATCAAACTTCAAATTATCGTATAAAGCCGTATTGAAAGCGTCATTGTTACCCGTAAGGAGGAGCGTATACCCGTCCGGCACTGCTCTCACAACCGACTCAGTAGCAAGACTGCCGCCTGCTCCTGTACGGTTCTCGACAATGAATTGCTGACCCAGCCGTTCCGAGAGCCACTGGGCAATGAGGCGGGCATAAAGGTCAGAGACTCCCCCGGGAGGGAATCCGACGATGACTCGCACCGGCCGCGTCGGATAGGCTTGCGCCCTCGCGACGTGTGGCACGGCCGGCAGCGCGGCAGCGCTGGCGGCCAGATGCAGAAATTGTCTACGGTGGGGAAGTTTCAACATGGTGCCTCCCAGCGTTAATGCGCAATGCGCGTTTAGACGCATAATATGCGAACGATGAACCCGTGGCGTCCGCCGATTGCACCCTGACTGCCTTTTGCAATAAGCGGGGACTCGGCACGTCCCGCTGGCAGCTTGGGTAACATGCTACATCTTTCGCGAGCCAACGTAAGAGGGCTAGCGTGCGCGCTCGGCCATAAGGTCTGCCGGGATGATCACTCCGTCCTCTGTCAGCGTCTGCCGCGCCTCTTCGATGCGCTCGCGCTCGCACGCGGCGACGGCCGACACGCGCGGCTCCTCAAAAGTCTGGCGCGCGTCGATCTGCTCATCCTCGACGACTGGGGTCTCGCCCCCATGGCGAGCGACCAGCGACGTGACGTCTTGGAGATCATGGAGGACCGCCACGGTCGCGGTTCAACCGTGGTGACAAGCCAGTTGCCCGTCGAACACTGGCACGAGATTATCGGCGACCCCACCATCGCCGATGCCATTCTCGACCGGCTTGTTCACAACGCCCACCGGCTCACCCTCAAGGGCGAAAGCATGCGGAAAGCCGCCGCCAAGCAGCACAAGCTTGACGCCGTCCCTACAACCTGAACTGATGGACCGCCAACACACGAGGGACCACCCCGAATGACGTTGGTAAGCAAGACTCCAGCAAGGCAGTATCGGTCGTTCTCTCTAGGGGTGGCATTCTGGCCATCAATCCTGCCCTCCGCCGGCCGCTCCGTCGACTGGTGCGTGGGGGCGTACTCGCGGCCCGACAGAAGGCGGGCTTTCAGCAGCCGATTGGGCGCTCTGGCCTTGCAGGAAGGTTAGAAAAGCGCGAATATTCGCCCATTCTGGAGCCATCTGTGGAATGTCGGTTGAGACCTGCTCCGCGAATCTGCCACGGACGTGCCAAGGGGCCATCGGCACTCGGAAATGCCGGCAACGGACCCGCAGCTTTACACCTGTGGCAAGAACACCGCAGGCGCTGGCCGGAAATCAGAAGACGATCGGACGGCCTCGGCAATCCTACGACATCGCCGCCGCCGGACGCGATCCCGTAGCTGCTGTTGCCACACCGGTGAGGTCGTATGTCTAAGCTTACACCAATCACCATTCCCACCGAGCCAATTGGCAGCATCCCAAGACCGCTTGATCTCATCGAGCGAGTCGCAAAAGGCGACCGGGAGGATCCCAAGCTCGCTCCTTTCTATGACGCCGCGATTCGCGACACAATTGAGCGGTTTGAGGCCACGGGCTCTCCGGTCGTTACGGACGGCGAACAGAGCAAGTATCACAATTTCTGCACCTACTGCGTATATGGGCTTGAGAACACAGCACCGGATGGTTTTAAAATCCCGTTCTCAGACGGTCATACGCGCCGCCTGGTGCGCCTCACAAGCGGCCCTTTCCGCTATAAGCGATATGCAGATAGTTACCTTGATGTCGCCCTGCGCTACGCCCACGTGCCCGTTAAGCAGGCGGTGATATCGCCTTCGGCCTTGAGTCTGATATACCCGGCCGAGCGAATACGGGATTACTCGCGCGAGCAATTCATCGACGATCTGCTGGGCGAGAGCGAAACTGAGATACGACGCTGCCTGAACAAGGGCGCGTATAAGGTTCAGCTTGATTTCACCGAAGGACGTCTGGCCGTAAAGATCGATCCTTCCGGGCATCTCCTCAACAGCTTCATTGACTTGAACAATCTCCTACTGTCGCGGTTCGCGCCAGAACAGCGCAGGCGCATCGGGGTGCATACCTGTCCGGGCAATGATCTCGATGCGACGCACAGCGCGGATGTCGATTACGCAGAGCTGCTGCCCAGCTTGTTCGAGTTGAAGGCCGAAAATTTCTACGTGGCGCTTGCGGGTGAGCGGGACCGCCATCGGGCTCTCGAAATCATACGCAAATTTCTGAAACCGCATCACCGCATTTTCGTCGGAGTCACTGCTCCCGTCGACCCACATATCGAGACGCCCGAAGAAGTCCGGGACCGCGTACTTGAGGCGTCCGAGTACATACCGATTGAACAACTTGGTACTACCGACGACTGTGGATTTTCGCCTTTCAGTGACGACACTTCTACGAGTCGCGACACTGCGTTTGCCAAGATCCAAGCGCGCGTGCTGGGCACGAAACTTGCGGAGGCAGTTCTTGGAGGTTACCGGTGACCACGAAAAATGACGAGGACGAGCTACTGAGATCGGTCGCATTCCAGAACGCGAGCAGCATTCTCATCGCGCGTCGGCGCGCCGAGCAGCGACGCGATGCGTCCTTGGCGGAGGCTCAAAGGCTTAGTCATACGGGAAGCTTCTGCTGGAGGGTTTCCACCGACGAGATCCTCTGGTCAGACGAAACCTTTCGAATTTTTCAATATGACCGAACAATGAAACCAACCGAGGAACTTATTCTCCAACGGGTTCACCCGGAAGACGCAGCCGCTGTGAAACGGACAATCGAGCGCGCTCGGCACGATGGGAAGGATTTTGATCATGAATATCGCTTGGTAATGCCGGACGGCTCAGTCAAATATGTTCATGTGGTGGCTCATGCCTTTAGCGATGAATCAGGGGGCTTCGAGTTTGTTGGAGCGGTGATGGATGTCACCGTAGCAAAGGAGGCCGAAGACAAGGTTCGACTGATTATCGATACAGTCCCCGGGTTAATCTGGACTGCGAGACCTGACGGTCAGCTCGACTTTATAAGTCAACGCTGGCTGAATTACGCTGGCGTGACCTCCGAACAAAAGCTGAAGCAGGATTGGGGAGCAGAATGTCATCCTGACGATATCGATCAAGTACGAAGAAAATGGCGAGCCGCGGTGGCGCAGGGAAAGCCATTCGAGTCAGAAACGCGCGTCAGGCGTTTCGACGGAGAGTACCGCTGGTTCCTATACCGCGCCTTCCCCTTAATTGATCGCGCCGGACAGGTTCTCGGTTGGTACGGAAACGACATCGATATCCATGACCGGAAGCGTGGTGAGATGTTGCTGGCAGGGGAGAAACGGGTTCTCGAGATGATGGCCAGCGGCGGTTCTCGCGCGCTCATCCTCGATGCCTTGTGCCGCCTCTTTGAGGAACTAGCCAACAATTCTCTTTGTTCTGTCCTACTGTTGGATCCGAATGGAAGCCGTCTTCGGCATGCCGCAGCGCCCAGCCTTCCAAGGGATTATACCCAAGCAATCGATGGTGGCGTGATCGGCCCGTCCGCGGGTTCGTGCGGGACCGCCGCTTATCGCGGGGAGCCAGTGATTGTCTCAGACATCGCCACAGATCCCCTGTGGATCGATTACCGCGACCTCGCATTGTCGCATGGGCTGCGAGCGTGCTGGTCCACGCCGATACTAACCTCAGATGGTAGGGTGTTAGGGACTTTCGCGACATATTACCGCGAAACACGGAGCCCCAATCAGCAGGAGGATAACATCATAGGCCAGATCACCAACCTTGCGAGCATTGCTATTGAGCGCGAGCAGGCGGAACAGAAGCTGCGTCAGGCGCAGACGGATGTCGCATATTTCAGTCGGGTGACCACCATGGGAGAGTTGACTGCATCCCTGGCACACGAAGTGAATCAACCAATGGCCTCCGCCGTCCTCAACGCCAATGCCTGCATGCGTTGGCTCGCAGCCGCCCCCTCAAATCTTGAGGAGGCGCGCGCCTCTGCGCGGGACATGGTCAAAGACGTAATGCGTGGGGCGGAAATCATCAGCCGGACCCTTCTACTATTCAAGAAACACGCTCCGCAACGAGAATTGGCTGACGTCAATGAAACCATCCGAGGGATGATTATCCTCCTGCGCAGCGAGGTGATTCGATACTCGATATCAGTCCGAACGGAATTGGCGGCCGATCTCCCGAAGGTCCTGGGAGACCGCGTGCAACTCCAACAGGTCATGATGAACCTTATGATTAACGCCATGGATGCAATGAAAGATGTGGATGGACCGCGCGAGTTATTCATAAAGTCGCGGCGAGCCGAGAATGAGCAACTGCTGGTCTCGGTGAGCGATACGGGCGTGGGACTTCCCCCACAGCAGGCGGACCAGATATTCGATGCCTTCTTTACCACCAAACATCACGGCACCGGCATGGGACTTCGAATTAGCCGATCCCTGATTGAAGGCCATGCTGGCCGCTTGTGGGCCGTCGACAACTCCAAGTGCGGCGCAAGCTTTTATTTCACTCTGCCCATAAGAACCGAGACACCTGAATGATATGCAAGAGGAGTCCTACATATTTTCGGGCGTGCGCCCTTGGCGCTTCTGGAAACTTAGCGCCTCTGTGTCGACGCCATAATAGATCAGGATCATTCGGTGCAATATACCGATCGTTTGGGTCATGGTGCCCCGTGTGCCGGGAAGCCCATTGTTGGCTCCAATATTGATGTGCTGATATGAGAGATGTGAAGTAGCTTGTTGTCACTTGTATGGCTCTTGCCACGCTGCTTGCACGATCCTATCGCGTCCATAGTTCAATTCCTGGTGAAGGCGTAAAACTCACGGGTATCGAGCTGGGTACGCATGATCTCTTGATCGTGAATTGTATCGATACATCAGGTACTTAGGTGGTCTGCGCGTACGAGGGGCAAAAATCGTGGCAATCAGGGCGGTTGGAGCCTGGCGAGTATAAGCTGAGGCAGTTGTGGGATCGGTTTGTTTCCCGGGACATGCAATCGGTCACCGAGGTAGTCCCAGAGCGCAATCCCTTGCTTTGCGCAGGTCTTGTAGAGGCTGAGGAAGGCATCGCGACACGCACGCCCAAGGTCGCTGCGTGTTCCACCGCTGAGCTTGCGCCTTGTGACTTGGCAGCGGATGTCGTTTTCCGTTCCGTTGGTGTGCAGCGGGATCTCAGGTCGGTCGAGCACCATCAACAATTCTGATTTGTTGGCGTTGAGCCGCGCAAGCTGACGGTCGAGTGTGACAAAGTCGGTCTCGGTTTTGAAGATGTCATCGAACTTGGCTTGCAGCGCGATCTTTTGCTGCTTGGTGGGATCGCCGCGATAAACCTTGAGATCGGCGTAGAACTCCCAGATCATTCCGCGCACAGTGGCCTGGGCAGCGCGGTTCTGGTCGGTGAAGGTATCGAGCTTGTGAACCAGGCGCTCGGCATGGACCCAGCACAGACCATGTTGGCCGACATTGAACTGGCCGGCATCGTCGCTCACGATCACGGTGTCGGGTAGGAAGCCATGTGCCTTGATGCTGCCCCACAGCGCGCCCTCGGTGGCGACCATGACGGGATCGGGATTAACTTTCAACGCCGAGATATCTAGCCGGCCGAGATGGGCGGTCCAGGCGGCCCGATCGGCGAAGGACCGTTCGGAGTGTTCGGCCAAGCGGTCGATCACCGGCCCTGAAAGATTCCGTTGGCGCATGTAATCCAACGCCGCGGCATTGATGACGTAATCGCCGTGGCCGGCGCGCAGTAACTCAAGAAAGTTGAGACGGCTCTTCGAATACGTGGTGCCGAACCAGGCAAAGTCCGCATTGCCGATCTGCGTGCAAAAACCGTTCTTGGCCTTGTGGCGGGCACCGGTGTCATCGACCGTGATCCAAGGAGAAATCGAAAGCCCGGCGCGCAGTGTGTCGCGAGCTTCAGTAAGAAAGTCGTCCTGCCCCTCGATTAGGAGACGGAGCACCTGGCGCTTGGAGATGAAGATGCCGAGGCTGCGCAACAGCGCCACCAATCGTGGCACCGTCGTCTGTCCTTGATGATATTGGGTGAGCACGAATTGGCGCAATTGTGGCCCGAAGTGACCCTTAATGCCGGCAGGAAGTGTCGCCGTCATCAAGCTGCCATCCGGCAGTAGCCAGCGCTCGCATTGAAAGTTCACAACATGCGGATGGATCACCAGATCCTGCACCACATAGCTCGTGTAGCCTTTGAAGCGAGACCCAAGTGGCGGCGGCACCGCTTTAACCGTTCGCTCCTCGTTGATCGTAATTTTCGAGCGCGTGCTACCTCTGCCTCGTTTCTGCTTGGCCGAGTTGCCAGGCGGCTTTGGCTCTGTCCCCCGCTCCATCCCGCTTGGTTTGATGTTCGGCCGACCCGGGCCGCCCTTGAGTCGGGCAACCTCATCGCGCAACGCCGCCACCATGCGCTGTAGTTCGGCAATCTGTTCAAACTGCACGATGGCCAAGCTCTTTAGCTCGACGTGCGAAAGACCATCGATGTCATTAGGCGGCGACATCCCCAGAATGAATCTGACTCGCGGCCTCTTGGGAATCGTAAAATCATACCGCTGCCACGACTTTTGCCCCTCTTAC
>DATGVJ010000427.1:0-2316 GCA_035300505.1 Xanthobacteraceae bacterium | reverse complement strand
GTGGTTTTTGGGCTGTTCTGGATCGTCTGAAAGATCACGCAATAGCGATCGGTGAGTTCGAGCAGCTGATCGAGCTGGTTCTGCGGTGCGTCGGTCTTGACGTCGAACCGCAAGCGGATCGCCTTGAAGCCGACGGGCACGCCCTCGGTCACGCCGAGTGTGCCGCGCAGATCGACGTCGCCTTCGGCTGAAACCACCGCTGACTTGATTGGAATATCGAGCACAGCCGCCGCCGCTCTCATCGAGACGCCGGCGCAAGCGATCAGGGCTTCAAGCAGCATGTCGCCCGAGCAGAGCTCCAGGCCTGTGCCGCCGGCCTTCGGGTGGATACCCGCGAGAGCGAGTCCGCGTCCGGTCTCGACCTTGCAGGTCACGGCGGATTCGTCGGCAGTGCCCTTGGCACTCAAGGTGAGAAACGCGGCCTTGGCATCTTTTCGGTAGAGCTCCTTGAATGGCTCCTGTGTCGTTCGGAACGTCGCAATATCCATAGATCTTCTCCTCGACTGGTTTGGTGTTGATCGGGCGCGCGAGCGATGAGTCGCCCCGCGTTGGCGCTACTCCGGCACGGGCACGCCAGAACCTCCGAGCTCGGCGGGAAAGTCCTTTAGTTTCGGTAGCCCGTCCTTCATCGGCAGCACCGTCTCGGCGTAGTTGACATGGACACCGGGGCTGAACTTCAGGGTAGGTATCGTGGCCGCATAGACGTCCACCAAACCCAACTGCGGATGGTCGGTCATCAGATGGCCGCCGCATCGCTTGCAAAACTGGCGACCGCTCGCCTCTGTTTTCATGAACCGGGATAGAAACTCCGCACCTTTTGTGATTTCGACGTTCTGCGGCTTCCACAAGGTGAAGGCGTTCACGGGTGACGCCGACCAGGATCGGCACGAATTGCAATGGCAATAACCCATCGCCTCGGGAGCTCCGTGCACTTCAATTTCTATGGCGCCACAGAAACATCCGCCTTTGTTTACTGTCATGACCTTGTAACTCCTGATTCTTGCTCATTCCGACCGCGCCCACCGCGAACGATTTAAACGTTCCGGCGGCGAACTGAATGGCAGGGCGTTCGGGTTACTTGACAGAGCGTCCGGATTTCGAAAGGGCTGTCGCGAAGGCATCCCAATCGATGCCCACCACTTGCCAGGCAGAGCCGAATGGCCGAGGACGCCCTATCCAATTTATTGAAGACTGTGCGGCTGACCGGCGCGACGTTCTTCGACATCGAGGCTCAGGACCCATGGGCTGTCCGGTCGCCGGCACCGGCTTCGATCTTGCCGAGAATTCTTCCGGGGGCCGACCATCTGATTTCCTATCATGTGGTGACAGCCGGCCGGTGTTTTGCGCGTATTGTCGGTGGGCAACCGATTGTCGTCGAAGCCGGCGAAGTCGTTGTCTTCACCCACAGCGATCCGCATATCATGTCGAGCAGCCCCGGCCTCCGCGCCGATCCACCCGCGGCAGACCTGCTCGACATCGCCTTTGCCGGTCAAATGCCGTTCCATATCAACTACGTCAGTGGCGGACCGATCTCAGCCAAGCTCGTCTGCGGATATCTCGCCTGCGATGCGCAGCCGTTTAATCCGTTGCTCGAGGCGTTGTCGCCCGTGATCAAGGTGGGAAACCCGCGCGATGGCGATGCCGGCTGGCTCGGCCAGTTCATCAGATTTGCAGTGGCGGAAGTGGCGGAGAAGCGCGCCGGCGGTGAGACGGTGCTAACCAAACTGAGCGAGTTGATGTTTATCGACGTTCTGCGCCGCTATATTGAAACGCTGCCGCCGCAGAACACCGGCTGGCTTGCGGGCATGCGTGATCCGCTCGTAGGCAAGGCGCTGTCGCTGATCCACGATCAGCCGGCGCGCAACTGGACAATAGAGACACTGGCGAAGCAGTCGGGATTGTCACGCACCATCCTGGCCGAACGTTTTGCGAAGCTTGTCGGGATTCCGCCGGTGCACTATCTCGCCAAATGGCGGATGCAGATTGCTTCGGAGCTTTTGAGCGGCAGCAACGCCAACATTGCCAGCATCGCGGCGAAAACCGGTTACGAATCCGACGCGGCATTCAGCCGTGCCTTCAAGAAGATGATTGGCGTTCCACCCTCGGCCTGGCGTCTCGGTGTCCGGCCTGAAGGCAAAGCGGCGGCCGCGCCAGGGGAATGACGCGAGAAATTACGACTGTGACTGCGATTGACCTTGCCGGCCGGCCTGGTCGACCTTGACCGCGACCGACAAGGTTTCCATGCCGCCGCCATAGCGGGTGCCGCGTACCGGTGCCGCGCCGAGATAATCCAGGCCGATGGCGACGCGGGCATGC
>DATGVJ010000426.1:0-8257 GCA_035300505.1 Xanthobacteraceae bacterium | reverse complement strand
ACCCGTTCGTACGGCGAGGGAAGGGTGTTCTACACGGCGCTGGGTCATGAGGCGGGCGTTTGGCGCGACCCTCGCTATCAGCGGCTCCTGTTGAACGCAATTAATTGGACGACGCGACGGTCGGTCTAGCGCTCCGTGAATATTGCCGTTCCGCCGGTTTGTCCTGATTGCAATCGGCCGTCCGTGCCGTAATCAAGCCCGCAGCGCGCGAAAAGTTCCGTCCGGGTTGCAATAATGTCGCCGGGAACCAAATCGGGTCATTGATAATTTAGTGAGTGGAAAGAAGTCTCGACGCGGGCACCCATCATGTCCGAAGTAATTTTGTTTTGCCTATTGGCACTTGGTCTAATTGTGGCCGGTCTTGCAGTGGCCACCTCAATCGGAGTTTCACGACTTGAGGCCGCGCATCCACCTGCCGGTCAATTTGTGGAAGTAGACGATGTGCGTCTCCATGTGGTCATCCTCGAGCCTACGCTCGAAATTTCCGAAACAGAGCCGGCGATCGTGCTGATCCACGGCGCGAGCGGAAATCTCGAGGATATGCGGATCGCTTTGGGCGAGAAACTCGCCGCGACGCACCGCGTTATCTTAATTGACCGGCCGGGTCACGGCTGGAGTACTCGGCCGAAAGATGACGACTGCTCGTTACCCTCCCGCCAAGCCGAACTCGTCGCGGGCGCCCTTGAAAAGCTCAAGGTGCATCAGGCAATCATTATCGGCCACTCCTGGGGCGGTGCGGCTGCGGCTGCCTTTGCGCTTGCATTTCCGGACCGGACAGCCGGACTTGTGCTCCTGGCCGCGCCCACGCATCCTTGGCCAGGCAATCCCGGATGGTACAACAAATTGGCGGTGCTTCCCTTCATAGGCGACCTTTTTCTCCGAACGTGCGTTTACCCTCTCGGCTTGTTGCTGATCCATGAAGTTTCGCGTAGCGTGTTCGAACCACAAGCCGTACCCGACAACTATTTGCGGCGGGCCGCCATCCAGTTGGTGTTGCGGCCAATAGCTTTCCATTCAAATGCGCGCGACCTTGTGTTGCTTGAAAGGTTTATTGCCGCACAGGTACCGCGGTATGTCGATCTGTGTGTGCCGACAGTCATTATTGCGGGCGATCAAGATACTTTGGTCTCGCCTGAAATCAACGCGCGGGCTCTTGCAGCCACATTGCCGGGCGCCAAGCTCGTGCTCCTCAAGGGCATCGGTCATATGCCGCACCACGCCGCGCCGGAAGCCGTGACGGCAGCGATTGACGAGCTTATTCAGAAAGGACGGTGCGCAACATCCACAAGGTGCGCTGCTTGATATGCAGCTTCAAACGAGCAACTTCTCCAACCTGATGGGCAATTCCCGCACGCGCTGGCCGGTGGCGTGGTAGACCGCATTGGCTATGGCGGCGGCCGTACCAACGTTGGCCAATTCGCCTATACCCTTGACGCCGGCGGGATTTACCATCTGATCCTCCTCCGGCACCAGAATGACTTCCAGCTGCTGAATGTCGGCATTCACGGGGATGAGATAATCGGCAAGGTTGTCGTTCACATAACGCGCCCTGTTGCGATCGATCTCGGTCGCCTCGTGTAGCGCCGAGGAGATGCCCCAGATCATTCCACCCATATATTGACTGCGCGCAGTGCGCGGATTCATGATGCGCCCTCCGGCGAATGCGCCGACGATGCGGGGCACGCGAATTTCGCGGGTGTGGGCGTGAATGCGGACTTCCACAAATTCCGCACCCTGCGCATACATCAGATATTGGCCATGCGGGCCGCCTGTCTGGGTCGACGTGCCGGCGTAGAGTTGGGCGACGGCCTCCGCCTTCACGCCGGGCGGCACATATTCGGCATATTCTTCGAGGGCGCTCGCTCCTATGCGTTTGAACACGTCCGAGAATGTTTCGGCCATGCCATCGGATGCAACGACCTTGCCGTCGCGTAGCGTGGGCTCGGACACGACGCTTTTTCCTCCGACCGTATTGATCGTCGATACCGCACGAAAGAGCTTTTCGCGGATAGCGTCGCAGGCCTTGAGCACCGCCGAACACGTGCTGGCGCTTGTATTGGATCCACCGGCGACCGGTGCCGGCGGCAACATGCTGTCGCCAACCTCGACAGTAACGGCAGACATCGGAACGCCGAGGCGTTCCGCCGCCAATTGCGCCAAAATAGTGTAGATGCCGTTGCCGATTTCGTGCGCAGCGGTTTGCACCCGTACCTGCCCATTGGCCAGCAGCCGTATGCGCGCAGTCGCCACGCCGACATGGGTCGGATATACCGCACTGGCGCAGCCCCAACCGATGAGCCAGTCCCCGTCCCGCATCGATCCGGACGCGGGACTGCGCTGCTGCCAGCCGAACGCGTCGGCGGCTTCATCATAGCATCGCATCAAGGAGCGGCTTGAATAGGGCTTTCCTTCGATCGGATCAGTGGCCGTGTCATTGATCCGCCGAAGCTCGACCGGATCAATCTTGAGATTCGATGCCAGCTCATCCATCGCGCTTTCGAGCGCATAGATGTAGGGCACCACGGGAGGTGACCGCATGAATCCAGGCGTGTTGCGGTCGGCGCGGACAATATTGACTTTCGTCTGCACCGCACCGAAATCGTAAAGATGGGCGCTTTCCTCGACGCCGGCGACGACATACGGATCAGGGCGGGAACTCACCTCAAATCCTTCGTGACTGTAAGCCATGATCTTGCCGTCACTTTGCGCGCCAAGGCGGATATGATGGCGCGTCTCCGCCCGATAGGTGGCGATGGTAAAGCCCTGGTCGCGCGTTGCGACAAGCTTGACCGGCCGATTGAGTTTGCGCGCGGCCAGCGCCACGAGTGCTGTTCGCGGCGTCATGCTACCCTTCGAGCCGAAGGCGCCGCCCACGAATTGGCTGATCACGCGGACTTTGTCGGCGTCGATCCCTAGCCTTTGCGCGACACCGGCCTTGAGACCATAGACGAACTGGCTCGGTTCATGGATTGTCAGCTGGTAATCTGTCCAGACGCAGGTCGTGCTGAACAGCTCAATCGGGTTATGGTGCTGCGTTGGCGTAGCATAGTGAGCGTCAATTACCACATCGGCGGTCGCGAGCGCCGCCTCGGCGTCGCCCTTGCGGGGCATTTCCTTGTGCCGCGCGGAAACCTTGGTGGCATCCTCGACCTCAATGCCATCCGCGTCGAAGGACGCGCTTGGATTGACCGGCGCGTAAGTCGTCCGGACTTTGTAGGCCGCCTCGCGCGCTGCTTCATAGGTGTCTGCCAGCACCATGGCGATGATTTGTCCGTCATGGAAAATGTCTGGCCCGAGCTTGTCGATCGAAGTCGAAGCTCCGCCTTCGAATTTTCCAGCCTTCAAGTCCGACGTGTCCTCATGCGTGAGGATGTCAAGCACGCCGCGCACCGCGCGCGCCTCCAGCAGATCGAGCCTCATGATTCGGCCCTTCGCAATGGCACTGGTCACCAGGAACGCAAAAGCCGGGTTGTTGACCGCCACATCGGATGGATAGCGCGCACCGCCCGTGACTTTGAGCCGCGCGTCGTAGCGCGGGACCGGCTGTCCCATGTTGGCTTTCGGCGCTGGTGCCGCGGCGTTTGCTTGAGCCATGTCAAATCTCCATTGCCGCTGCCTGGTCGAGCGCGCGTATCAGCGTGCGCTTGCCCAGTTCTATCTTGAACGCATTGTGTTCGTGAGCGTGTGCGTCGGCAAACGCGGCATCAGCTGCGGCGCGCTTGCTCCTTGCGCTCAGGACCTTGCCCTTCAGCACCGCCTCAGCGGCGGTCGCGCGCCAGGGGATGGTGGCAACGCCGCCGAGCGCAATTCGGACATCGCGGACCTTGTCCTCTTCAAGATCAAGCGCCACGACGGCGGACGCGAGCGCAAATTCATAAGATTCCCGATCGCGAATCTTGAGGAAAACCGACCGCCGCGTCCAGAGAGCGGCCGGAATGAAGAACGCAGTGATCATTTCGCCGGACTGGAGCGTCGTTTCAATGTCGGGGGCGTCGCCCGGCTTGCGATGCAGCGCAGCGAAGGGGATGTCACGCATGCCCCGGGGTCCGGCGATGTCGACGATTGCGCCAAGCGCGATCAGGGCCTGCGCGAAATCGCCGGGGTAGCTAGCGATGCATTGATCGCTTGTGCCCAGCACCGCGTGGGAACGGTTGATCCCATCAAGCGCCGCGCAGCCGGATCCCGGTTCCCGTTTATTGCATTGCTCGTAAGATACATCCCGGAAATACGGGCAACGGGTCCGCTGCAGGACGTTGCCGGCGAGGCTTGCCATATTGCGGATCTGCTGGCTCGCCGCGAGCCTCAATGACTGCGCAACGGCCGGATAGACGGTATTGATGTCGGCGTGCTCTGCCGCCTCGGCCATTCTCACAAGCGCCCCGAGCCGCAATCCTTGGCGCTGCACATCGATGCGGCCGAGTTCCGTCCTTGCGAGCGCATTGATGTCAACGACACGCGTGGGACGCATGACGTCAAGTTTCATGAGATCAATGAGTGTCGTTCCGCCGGCGAGGAATTCCATCCCACCGTCGCCGGATGCACCGGCCGCGATGGCATCATTGGCCGTTGTTACGGATTCAAACGAGAAGGGTCGCATTGTGCCGTTCCTCCGGGCTCGATCTCAAAGTTTCTATCCGGGGCTCGCCATCGCCGTCTTGGCGTCATTCACAGCCGCGACGATGTTGGGATAGGCACCACATCGGCAGAGGTTTCCGCTCATGTATTCGCGGATTTCACCATCGCTGCCAGCGTGGCCTTCGTGCACGCAGGCGATGGCCGACATGATCTGTCCCGGCGTGCAGTAGCCGCATTGGAACGCGTCGTGATCGATGAATGCCTGTTGCATTGGATGGAGGGCGCCACTCGCACCGATGAGTCCCTCAATGGTAGTGACGTCGCGGTTTTGTACACTGGCAGCCAACGTGAGGCAGGACAGTATGCGCTGCCCCTGGGCCAATACCGTGCAGGCGCCGCATTGACCGTGGTCGCAACCCTTTTTCGTTCCTGTCAGACCGAGATGTTCGCGGAGCGCATCAAGCAGGGTCGTGCGGGGGTCAAGGGCCATACGGCGCTCGCGGCCATTGACCACAATTGTCACATCGAGCGGCTCGTGCGCACTCTTCGACGACGGTTGCGCGGGTGCGGCCTCAGCATTGAGAGCACGAGCGAACGCCGCCGTAGCAGCCGTCGAGACGCTCGCCGATAGAAACTTTCTACGGTCCGGGTCCATGCGGATGATGTTCCTCTATTCAAACTTTGATCCCAATTTCCTCAAGCGGCTTTGCGCAGGCAAGTTAGGATGTTAACGGTTTGCCTGTTCTCGTGGTTCCGCCGAACTTGAATGTTTGTTAATGGTCGGAGGCGTTTGAGCCTGGTGAGGGAACTCCGAAATCATTCCGTTGTTCCGAACTGGTGAGTCCGCCGCATTGTCGACATCAATAGGCTCGATTGATGCCGCCCTTGATTGACGCCGCCTACGTGCCCCATGCGGCTTTGATCCGTCCGCGCGTCAGTGGCAAGTCGCGCAACCGTTGGCCCGTGGCATCGGCGACCGCGTTTGCAATCGCCGCCGCGGCCGGACCCTGCCCGCACTCGCCGCTGCCAAGGAAAGGCTGTCCGGGCCGATCAATGACATGCACCTCGATACTGTCAGGGACGGCATTGAAGCGCAGAATGGGGTAGGTCGACCAATCGACGCTGGTGATCCGCGTGTTGTCGAAACTCACGCTTTCGTAAAGCGTCCAGCTTGCCGACTGGAGGATTGCGCCTTCGACCTGGTTGATCAAACCGTCGGGATTGACCGCCTGGCCGCTGTCGATTGCGGCGACCGCACGCACCAGCCAGACGCGGCCGGTATCCCGGTCGACTTCAACTGCAGCCGCAATTGCGCAATAGGCCGCAAGGTTCTTATAACGCGCAAACGCGAAACCATGGCCGTGCCCGGGATGCCGCTGTGACGAAGGCCGCCAGCCGAAGATTTCCGACGCCTTTGTAACCACGTCGCGGGCACGCACGTCATCGAGGTGACGCAACCGGAATTCGACAGGGTCGTCATCTGCGGCTCGCGCGAGTTCATCCATGAAGCTCTCGATCGAGAACACATTCATATAGGCGCCGAGCGCGCGCAAAGCTGACACGCGCACCGGCATGGCCGGCAGAAAATGGTGGACGACCCGGGCATTCGGGATGCTGTAGAGCGGAATTGCGTTGCGATCGCCGCCGCCTTCCGGCTGTGGGATCGGTTTCGGCACAGGTACCGCAAACGGTTGCGCCAGGTGCTGGCCAGCTAACAAGGAGCCAGCGCCGCCGGGCCGCATCGAATGCGTGTTGCTCCAAACCGCGTAGTTCCAATCGGCGATGCGACCATTGCGGTCAAGGACCGCCGATACTTTCGTCACCATGGCGGGACCAAACGGCTCCCAGCCATGTTCCTGCTCGCGCATCCACTGCACGCGCACCGGTCGGTCCGGAAGAGAACGCGAAATCAGCGCAGCGTCCGCAGCGGCGTCGTCAGCCCCGTTGTGGCCGTAGCAGCCCGAACCTTCCATATGGATGCAGCGCACCTGATCCGTCGGCAGTCGCAGCAGTTCAGCAATGGCCTGCTGATCGGGATAAACCCCCTGGCTGTGGGTCCAGACCGTAACACCGTTATGGTCCGAACGTGCAACCGCACATGAGGGGCCGATGGAACCGTGAACCTGATACGGCCGCGTGAAGGTGGCTTCGAACCGTTTGCCATCGGCCGACTGCGGCTGGCCCCGATCGAGTATTACGGTGTCTTCCGCTTCAAGGGACGTGATGAAAGAGGGCAGTTCGCTGGCTCTGGGAAGTCTTGCCTTTTCGTCCCACCGGGCATTGGCGGCCAGCTTCCGCATCGCCTTGATGGCTTGGAACTCCCGCTCCGCAATGACGGCAAGGAAATCGCCGTCGCGAACGACCTTAAGAACCCCCGCCATCCCTTTAACGCTGTCAGTGGACACACTGACGAGGCGAGCGCCATAGCTCGGTGGACGAACCACGCGAGCATGGACCATACCGGGGAGGCGGAGATCGTGCACATACGCCTCTCCGCCGGTGACCTTGGCGGGAATGTCGACGCGTTGTGCGGAATTGCCGATAATTCTGAAAGTGCCAGGCTCCTTCAAATGCGATTGCGGCTGCGCCTCGACCTCGAGCAATTCGTCTGAAACAAGCTCCCCGTATCGGATGTTGCTTCCGCTTGGTGCAATCACAGTGCCATTTTGGGTTTTGAGTTCGCTCGGCGCCACGCCAAGACGCTCCCCCGCCGTGGCCAGCAGGATTGCGCGTGCCTGCGCGGCCGCGTGCAGGATGGCGCGGCCACTGTCCTGCATCGAGCGGCTGCCGGCGGTGAAGCCTTCGTTGGGAGTAATGCCGGTGTCGGCGGTTATGAGCTTGAGCGATGCCAATGGCACATCAAGTTGTTCGGCAGCAATTTGCAGCAGCGCGGTTTTGATGCCTTGTCCGAGTTCGGCTTTTCCGGTGAAGATCGCGATGCTTCCATCCGCCTCGATGCGGACCCAGGAATCCAGGCGCGGATTTGCCTTGAGACTGCCGGGCAGCGGCGGCTTTTCGGTTTGTTCCGGCCCTCCCTGCCGGGCAGCCTCGCCCAAAAGCTTTGTGGCGGACGAGAAGCTGACGATCAGTGCGCCGGTTCCAGCGAGCACATGCCGGCGCGAGGCGATGATGGCCGTCATGGCACGCTCCTCTTCGCCGATGATCCGACGGTTCGCATCTGGCCGGCTGCTCGCAACACGGCACGCAGAATCCTCATATGCGTACCGCAACGGCAGAGGTTGGGTTCGAGACCAGCGCGAATCTCGGCGCTCGAGGCGCCCGGATTCTTTTGCAATATTGCCTGCGCACGCATGATCATGCCGGCGATGCAGTATCCGCATTGTGCAGCCTGCTCCGCGATAAATGAGCTTTGAAGGGGAGCAGGGTTTTCGAGCGTGCCGAGGCCTTCAATGGTCGTGATCCGCTTGCCTTCGAGCACAAGGAGCGGTGTAAGACAGGAGAACACGGCCTCACCATCAACCATAACGGTGCAAGCGCCGCATTGGCCGAGACCGCAGCCGAATTTCGCGCCATTGAGGGCGAGTTCATTGCGTAGCACGTAGAGCAGGGGCGTTTCGGGATCGACCTCGACTTCATGATCACGACCATTGACATTGAGCTTCATCATCGAATCCTTTACTCGCTCACGGGCGTCAGGTCGGTGCCGGGAGATGGATGAACC
>DATGVJ010000425.1:0-3480 GCA_035300505.1 Xanthobacteraceae bacterium | reverse complement strand
CGCACCCATCATGTTTAAAATTGACTATTACGATAAGGACCTGAACTTTCACTCACCAAATCCTGCCGATCCCGCTGTCACCGAACGGGTGCTCACTATTATGCTGGCAGAGGAATATTAGGGTGTGTACCCATAAATCCGAAAAGGGTCAGGCGATGTCCGCATTACGCTCGATTGTGTTGCAAAAGTCGATTTTCGCCGATGACCAAAATTCTGCGGGCCGCGGGCGCGACTTTCGTGTACAAGATGCGAGCGATCTCACGTCCTCATGCAAAATTCACAGGCGACTTCGGTAACGCGATTGAGGTCATGCGAATCAGCGACCGCTCGCTGCTCAGTGTTTTCGCGAAAAATCTTGAGCCCTGCAACTTTCGACTTTTGCAACACTATCCGCTCAGAAGCGGACATCTGGGCTGGCCTTCAGCGCGTCTGCTTTGTGCCATCAACGGAAGTGCATGCGTAAACCACACCATCCTGCGTCCGCGCCATGTCCTACTCTAGTGCCTCTACAGGCGACGATCCGTTCGTCGTGTGTTCATGGCGGTCTAGATTCCATTGATCCAGATCAAGGATTGGCCGACCCCCTGAGGGGCCAGGTACGCCTCGGGACTGGACACGGATATGATGGCGCAGCCGACGCTCGTGATCGTAGTCGATGACAATGCGGGTCTTCTGAAGAGCGTGGCGCGGCTGTTAGCGCACCACGGCATCGACAGCCATACGTTCGCCTCGGCCGAGGCGTTGATCGAGAACGGCAGCGCGCAGACGGCAACCTGCCTGCTGCTCGACATCCACCTCGGCGGAATTTCGGGGATCGAGCTGCAGCGTCGACTTGCGGCATCGGGATCGAAGTGCCCTGTCATCTTCATGACGGCGAACGACGACGAGGCCACGCGCAATGAGGCGGTGGACGCTGGGTGCATCGCCTATTTGTGCAAGCCGTTCGCAAGTCAGGTCCTGCTGGATGCCATTGCGAAAGCTGTGGCCTAACAGGCGCGGCGCGACAAGTGCACGCGGGGTCATCACGTCCGAGTTTGGGTCCGAAGCGGTCATTTCGACAGCGCCGCAAGTGGCAACCTTATGCGAAAGGTCGCGCCGCGTCCCGCGGAGTTCTCTGCCCATAGTTGCCCGTCGTGGGCTTCGACAATGGTTCGCGCAATGGACAAACCCATGCCCATGCCTTGGGATTTTGTCGTGAAGAACGGCTCGAACACCACCTTGAGCTTCTCAACGGGAATTCCGGAACCGACATCCGATACAGAGAGATCGGCGGAATTGGTGTCACGCGCTGTCGATACCGTAATTCGGCGTTCTGCGCTCGGCATGCCTGTCATCGCATCCATGGCATTGACGATCAGGTTCAGGACGACCTGTTGAAGTTGAATTGGATCGCCTTTAACGGGAAGTGGCGTCGATGAAATGAGACTGGTCAGGTTAACTTCCCGCGCAATCGCCAACGCCGAAAGAAACTGCATTGTCTCGCGGGCAACATCGTTGACGTCAATTTGCTTGAGCTCAAGTGGTACCTTCTTCAGGAGACTTCGCAATCGGTCAATGACTTGGGCGGCGCGCATATCGTCCCGGCGAATATCAGCAAGAATTTCTCCGATCTCTTGCAGATCGGGGGCCGGAGATTTAATCATGGATTCTGCCGTTTCGACGTTAGTTAGAATAGCGCCGAGCGGCTGATTGATTTCGTGCGCGATCGTTGCGGTGAGTTCGCCAGCCGTCGAAAAACGGTTTACGTGAGCCAGCTCCGCCGAGCGTTGCCGCGACTGAACTTCGGCATGGAAGCGCCGCCGACGCTCATGCATTAGAGTCGCAATCAGCCCACCCTGTAGCAACAGCACCGCGCATATCAACGCGATTTGCCAACGATAAAGTTCCCAAGGGGACGATGGTCGAAAGTGGACCTCACTGCCTGCCGGGAGTCGACTTTCGGGAATGCCCCAGCGCTTTAGCTCGCGCCAATCAAATTTTGCTGCCTCGTACGGCAGCACGGGGGTCCTGATCTCTCCAGCTTTTTCGCCTCCAAGTATCCGAGCGGCGACGGTGGCCGCAGTTCGAGATCCCTGTGAGACTGATGTCATTGGTCCGCCCACGATCTCGCCGTCAAAAAACGAGTCATCGTGGGAAAAGATGGGCGCATTGGCCGCAGCGTAGAGGCGCCTCAGGGCGAGCTCGCCTTCATGAACTGCGCCAGTTACATCGATCTGGGGTTGGGTCCAAAAGATTGCGCTGTGCTTTGGAAGCGACGCCGCGCGGGTCAAAATTTCTTCGAACGAAAGACCGTTCCAGAAGACCACGTTGACTCGACCTTTCAGTGGTTCGAGCTGACTCTCCATCTCCCTGACCCAGAATCGTTCGTTCGGGGAGTTTCCGATTACGACGGCGATGGTCCCAGTATCGGGTAATACTTGGAGTATATTTCCGAAGATGGCCGGGATATCGATCCAAACCGGCACCACGGCATCGTTGTCGGACAGCGCGGTTCGCTGAATCCGCCGCTCATCAATAGCCGCCAGCAGTGTTGGTGCAGTAGGAAACAGGTCCTTCCGGCGTCGCTGAACGAAAGCGGACGCTGGAGCGCCAAAAGCGACGATTAAGTCAGGCGGATCACTAGGGAAAAGTGCTTTCAAAAAGTCGGCGAACCGGCCCTCAGCATTATCGTTGTTGGAAGCAAGAGCGACCGGAAAGCTCTGAATGACAATCGGCCAGTTGGACTGCTGTTCCAGCTCTTGCCGGAAAGCTTTTGCATATTCGCTCCAAGGTTTGAAATTTTGCCCATTCGACTGCAGCACAAGAACACGTTTGAGATTGGCCGCAGCCGCGGGCAGTGAGGCTGAAACGACGATCCCTAGAGCGATAAGGCACTTCAATGCTGAGTTCACGAGCATTCCAGTTCGCGGAGCCATTGATGGTGGACGCGAGAAATGTTCTCAGTATGGCTGCCCGTTACGGATAACCATCCGCATCGATTTCACGCAGCAGCCATCGTTTCGCAGTACCGTACTTTTACGGGTCACATGCCAGAGTACAAAATGTCGCCCTTTCCGACGGCTAGGAGTGTACTGGCGATGCCGTGCTATGGCCCCTCACGCTCTACTAGATGCTGACTTGTGCTGTAGGCGCGGCCTGTCCTAACGCCCGCGCGGCGCTCCAGTGCAAAGATGGCGAGCGGCACGTCTGCTTTGTGCCACGAACGGACTCATGCGCCGCATCAAAAGATGGTCTAATCGATCACCTCGTCGGCAAAAATCAACAGCTGTTGCGAGATAGTCAGCCTCAAGACATGTGCCGTCTTGCAATTAATGACCAGTTTGAACCGTGTCAGACGCTTGTGCAGGTGTGCAAGCGGTACGTTCCCCAAAAGACAACATGCTAACTTACCAGTTTGTTGGCTCGCGCCAGGTCCTCCAGTGCGTCGGACAAATCAAAACCGGCTCATCAGCCCATACATTGTGCCAAACCCCCGATTTT
>DATGVJ010000424.1:0-16556 GCA_035300505.1 Xanthobacteraceae bacterium | reverse complement strand
TCTGTCGGCACTTCGCGCGATCCTGCCGATTGGGTACCGGGGCAAGCAGAACGTCAGACATTTTCGCCTCTTCCTTGCATCTTCATGGTCCAAACAACGTTAACCCGATGAATCACAAATTGTTGACCGAACGGTTCGGTCATTGACATGGAGGCCGCCCTTCAATAAATCAAGGGGCAACCGAACCGTTCGGTCATCAAATATCCCCTGCCTCGGCGGTGGAATCAAGAGGAATTCCAGTCATGTACAGCAAACAAAGCTCACATACCTCCGGTTTTGAGGAAAACGATGACCGCAAGGATCGGCACCTGGAGGGTCGCACGGCCGGAGGTGCGGCAGGTGCGGAAACCGACGAGGCGGCCCAATCGGAGGATCAGCCGGACTTGTTTGCGCACCAGGCTCCGGTTCCGGCGAGACGCCAGGTTGGCTTCGCCTCGCGCGTTGTGGATGCTGCTGACCATACACGACAACGCCGGCGCACGGCCGGGAAACTCGGCCTGCTGTTGGTCGTCTTGCTGCTGTTAGCCGGCGGCACTGGGTATGGGCGTAACTGGTGGACGACGGGGCGGTATCTTGTCTCGACTGACGACGCCTATGTGGGCGCCAAGAACGCGACCCTCTCCGCCAAAATCACCGGATACGTTTCCGCGGTACTGATTGCCGACAACGCGCATGTCCGCGAAGGCGATGTCATCGCGCGTATCGATGACGGCGACTACCGGTTGGCGGTCCAGACGGCGCGCGACAACATCGCCACGCAGGAAGCGACTGTCGATCGCATTGGCAGGCAGGTTATAGCTCAGCAGGCTTCGGTCGATCAGGCCCAGGCACAGCTCGTCTCTGCGCAAGCTGCCGCTACGCGCGCCGATCTCGAGCACAAGCGCCAGCAGGAGCTTGCGACTCGGAACTATGCGAGCCGCCAGACGCTGGAACAGGCCCAGGCCAATCGCGATCAAGCCAATGCGGGCGTGCAGTCCGCGCAAGCTGCGATCGAAGCGGCGCAAGCCACGGTCGAGGTGCTCAAGGCCCAGCAGGTCGAAGCGAGCCGTACGCTCAAGCAATTCCAAACGGCGCTCGCCAAAGCGGACCGCGATCTGTCGTTCACGGTGATCCGCGCACCATTCGACGGCGTGATGGGCAACCGCGCCATGCAGGTGGGCGACCTGGTCCAGCCGGCGCAG
The DNA here is from genome assembly GCA_035300505.1 of Xanthobacteraceae bacterium. GTDB lineage: Bacteria > Pseudomonadota > Alphaproteobacteria > Rhizobiales > Xanthobacteraceae > VAZQ01. The sequence goes on along the minus strand of DATGVJ010000424.1, from coordinate 15,375 downwards.
CGGCTTGCGAGCCTCGTTCCGCTCGATGCGATCTACATCGACGCAAACTTCAAGGAGACGCAACTCGCCAACCTGCAACCGGGCCAGCGGGTCGCCATCTCGGTCGATGCATATTCGGGCCGCAAGGTTGAGGGGCGCGTTGTCAGCGTGGCGCCCGCTTCGGGTTCCGTCTTCTCCCTGCTGCCGCCTGACAACGCGACCGGCAACTTCACCAAGATCGTCCAGCGCCTGCCGGTCCGTATCGAGGTTCCGGCCGACGTGGCCGACCAGGGAATGCTGCGTCCCGGCATGTCGGTGGTCGTCACGGTCGATACAAAGTCCGGTGCCGCGGTCGCCGAAAACGACCGAAAAACCGTCACGGCACATAATGAGTCCGCACCGCGTCGCGTGCGATAGGGCCGACGCAAACCCCGAACGGTTAGCAAGCGAGTTTTCAAATGGCGCAAGCAGGAAATCCGATAGCCCCGTTGAGAAATTTGGCAAACTCCGCCCGTAGCCCCGAAACAGTCGGCGACGATCGTATCGAGCCGCGCCGCCTCATTGCGTTCCTCGCCATGGTCTTCGGCATGTTCATGGCGATCCTGGACATCCAGATCGTGTCCGCCTCGCTGACCGAGATACAGGCCGGCCTTGCCGCCAGCAGCAGCGAAATCGCCTGGGTGCAGACCGCCTATCTCATCGCCGAAGTCGTGATGATCCCGCTGTCAGGCTTTCTGTCGCGAGCGTTGGGAACGCGGATTCTCTTTTCTGTCTCGGCTGCGGGGTTCACGGCTGCGAGCCTGATGTGCGGGCTGTCGACCTCGATCAATGAGATGATCCTCTGGCGGCTGGTGCAAGGCTTCATCGGCGGCGCCATGATCCCGACCGTGTTCGCCACCTCGTTCATGATCTTTCCCCGCTCGCGCATGGGCCTGATCACGCCCCTCATCGGGCTTGTGGCGACGCTCGCACCCACCATCGGCCCCACGGTCGGTGGCTATCTCACCGATACGCTGTCGTGGCACTGGCTGTTCTTCATCAACATCGTGCCCGGAATCGCGGTCACGCTCGTGACCTTCGCGCTGATCGACTTCGATAGGCCGGACTTCAAACTGTTCGAGCACTTCGACTGGCCGGGACTTGTCTTCATGGCCGGTTTCCTTGGCGCACTGGAATACGTGCTGGAAGAAGGCCCGCGAAACGACTGGTTCGGCGACGATACGGTTTTGATCTGCGCCTGGGCCTCCGGTCTGTCCGCGATTGCCTTTCTTGCACGAGTTCTTAGCGCACGGGAGCCGATCGTCGATCTGCGCGCGTTCACGGACCGGAATTTCGCGTTGGGGTCACTGTTCTCATTCGTGCTCGGCATCGGACTTTATGGACTGACATTTCTCTATCCGATATATCTGGCCCAGATCCGGGGCTACAATGCGCTGATGATCGGTGAGACCATGTTCGTCTCGGGTCTTGCCATGTTCGCTACGGCTCCCGTCGCGGGACAGCTCATGAACCGGCTCGACCCGCGCATCATGCTCCTCGTAGGCTTCTTGTTCTTCGCCATCGGAACGTGGTGGATGACCTACCTGACCAAGGATTGGGATTTCTGGGAACTCTTCTGGCCGCAGATCTTCCGCGGTGTTGGTCTGATGCTGGCGTTCATTCCCATCAACAACATCTCGCTCGGAACGTTGCCGCAGGAACGGGTGAAGAATGCGTCCGGCCTCTACAATCTCACCCGTAATCTCGGCGGTGCGGTGGGCTTAGCCGTCCTCACGACGATCCTCAACGACCGGACCGATCTTCATCTTGCGCGCCTGCACGACGCGGTGACCTGGTCGCGGCCGCAAGCGCTGGAAATGCTCGACACTCTCACGATGCGCTTCCAAAGCTATGGGAGTGATGCGCAGGCAATGGCGTTGAAGCAACTCACGCTCCTCGCCCATCGAGAAGGCGTCGTGATGGCATTCGCGGATGTGTTCTTTCTACTGACGATTCTCTTTGCGGGGCTCGGTTTGTTGGCGATCATCATGAAGAAGCCTAATCAAGGCGCAGCCGTGAGCGGCGGTCACTGAGATCGATCGCCGCCGCGAGCCGCAGCATCGCGTCATTTCGTCTAATAGGCGATCGCATAGCAGTCGCGGCGCCGGTCCGCGCCGGCGATCCGATTGCCGCTTGCTGGATCGATGAGGACCGCGGTCGCGCATCCGTTGATGCCGAACGGCCTGATCTTTTCCGCATCGTGACCACGCGCTTTCAGCTCCGCGATGGTGGCATCAGGAACCAGGCCTTCGAGGTTGAGGTGGTTGAAGCCCGTTCGGTGAGGCCAGAACGAGCCGTGGAAGTGCAGCGACTGCACCCGCGGCCACTCGAACGCCTCGTGCAGGTTCGGGTACCAGGCCGGCCAGAATTCCACGACGTTGAGAAACGACTGCAGGATGGTCTGGTCCTGGTTATCGCCTCCGGGTGACCCCAGCGCCATGAAGGGTTGTCCGTTGCGCAGCACGATGCTCGGAGTGAGGGTGTAACGCGGACGCGAGCGCGGACGCAGTTGCGCGGCGCGGGTCTTGTCGAGCCAGAACTGCTCGCCGCGCACGCTCATGCCGATCCCGGTGTCCCCGAGTATCACCGCCCCGCCGATCCAGCCGCCGCTCGGCGTGCTGTCGAAGATGTTGCCGTCCTTGTCGATGATGGCGATGTGGGTCGTATCCTTGAGCCCGCCGGCGACCGGCTCGGGGTCGACAAGCTCGCCCGGTTGGCCAGCCTCCCGGATGTTGGCGACCCAGTAGCTCCACTCCTTCACGCGGGAGTCGAACGGCAGCGGGTTGCCTGCGATGAAGGAACGCGACGCCCGCTTGGGGTCGATGAGCTTTGCACGTTCCTTCGCGTAAGCTTTCGAGAGCAGGCCCTCGCCTGGAACCTGCACGAAATCCGGATCGGCGTAATATGTATCCCGATCCGCGTAGGCGAGCTTGAGCGCCTCTACCACTGTGTGGAGGTAATCCACGCTGTTGTGCTTCATGGCCTGTAGATCGAACTGCTCCAGGATGTTGAGCGTTTCGAGCAGCGTTGGCCCCTGGCTGCCGAACGAATGCTTGTAGACCTCGTAGCCGCGGTAGGTCGTCATGCTCGGCTGTTCGACCTTGGCGTAGAACTCGGCAAAGTCGCTCAAATCGAACGGCGTCTGATGCTGCTGGAGGAACGCGACCATGTCGCGAGCGATGTCGCCTTTATAGAATCGATCACGTGCCGCGATGACACCGGCGCCACGGCCCTTGCTGTTGTTCTCGCGTTCAGCCTCGACCATTCGGGTCAGCGTGCGCGCCAGCGTCGGCATCTTGATGGTTTCGCCGGGGCGATACATCGCACCATCGGGCTTGAGCCAAAAACGTTGGTTGCCCGGCCAGCTCTCGAAGAATTTCAGATTGCGCGTGATGGCAGCCGCCGTGCGCGGTCGCATCGGAAAACCGTGCTCGGCGTAACCGATCGCTCGTGCCGCCACCTGTTCGAAGCTCATCGTGCCCCAGCGCTCCAACACGGTGAGGATCGCATGCAGCGCACCGGGAACGACAGCCGGATCAAGCCCCTTGCCGTCCAGATTCTTGCCGTGCCTTTCAAACCACTCGATCGTGGCATCCTTCGGCGCCCAACCCTGGCCGACGACCGAGGTTACCTTGCCCTCACTGCGCGGATAGACCAGGACCAGCGCTTCGCCGCCGAGGCTGAAGAGATCCTGTTCGACGACGCCGGCAACCAGCAGAGCCGCAACGCCGGCGTCGAACGAATTGCCGCCACGCGCGAGAATCTCAAACGCGGCTGCGGTCGTCAGCGGATGACCTGCCGACACTCCACCATTGGGCCCCATTGTGGGTGGACGCTCGGCGGCCCGGCTGGCAGTACCGAGAAAAGCGGTCGTCACCAGAGTGACGAGGATGACAGCAAGCACGCAGACAAATCTTTCGAACAGGCTCAAACTTCTCAAAAGGCTTGGACGCAAATCGATCCTGGTCCGCAACAGCGGCAGCGTTGATTGGTTGCGCGGCATGGCACCCTCTCAATCCTCGAACATGAAGCTCTGAAAGCAACCGATAGACAAACGCAGGTCCATTTTCGGAATGCCACCCATGGCGCGACCGCCAGGAAATGCACGGTTACGGCACGTTCCATTCGCAGATTTCGGATCAGCCTACACTGCTTGTCGGTGTACACGGAAGGGGCCACAAACGTCGTCGTGGCCTTGAACGTGGAATTATTGCGACGCAGCAATACTTCCGGTGCTGGCACAGGACCGGACTGAAATGCGGGGGTCGGCTCGACGGATCTGTAAGGATTGACCCTTACCAATCATCGGGGCCAGCGGCCGAATCGCGACATTCGCATATCGGGCCCCTGCGACCTTGGTGCATCTCCATGATGATCCAACTGCTCAACCGGAGGCCATCCCCATGAAGCCTTTCCGACCCACTTCGCGACATTTGCGGGCGCTATCTCGGCGCGGCTTCCTGTGGACCGGCGGCACGAGCTTTGCCGTCGGGCTGTTATCGCCTGTCTTGGTTGGGTTGGCCGTCAACCAGAGCCGAGGACAGCCAGGGATGAACATGCAAGGCCACGCTGGGGCGAGAGGTGTTCCCCGCGCGCCCTACCAAAAAGGTGCACCGCTTATTGAGCCGGAAGTCCGTCGTTCGGTGAACGGCGAACTGCGAACGACCTTGCAGGTCCGATATGCTTATAAGGATATCGGCGGCTATCGCCTGCACTTGCGATCCTACGAGGGAGGCATCCCGGGCCCGACGCTTCGCGTGCGCGCCGGGGACGTGGTCCGCATCCGCCTCGTCAATGATCTACCTCCGAACCCGGACCCGGTGCCGGTCGACATGATGTTGCCCCACCATTTCAACACGACGAATTTCCATTTTCACGGATTGCACGTCAGTCCGGAGGGTCTCTCCGACAATATCTTTCGATCGATGGAGCCGGGGCAGGGCTACGACATCGAGGCGACTATCCCCCGCGATCATACCAAGGGCACCTATTGGTATCATCCGCACCATCACGGCAGCGCCGATGTCCAGATAACGGGAGGCATGGCAGGCGCACTGATTGTCGAGGGTGATTTCGACGATATTCCTGAGATCGCCGCCGCCGCCGACCGCGTTCTTATGCTCAACGAGGTGCTGTTCGACTATCGCGGCACGATCGAGACCTACGACACCGTATGGCCGGAGGCCTCGCCGCGCTTCCTCTCTGTCAATGGACAACGGGAGCCGGCCATTCGTATGCGGCCCGGCGAGGTCCAGCGCTGGCGATTGATTCATGCCGGCCACGAAAACAACCTTCACCTCGCCCTCGAGGGCCATGCTCTGAACGTCATTGCCTTTGACGGCATCCGAAGATCACAGATCGGCCGTTATGAAAGTTTGCTCATGGCGCCTGGCCAGCGCGCCGACGTGTTGGTGCAGGCCGGAGCCATCGGCACATACGCCCTTCGGGCGATAGCCAACGACCAGGGCTACGCGTCGCCGGTTGGGCCGCTTGCCCAGATCGTCGTGGAAGGCGAACCGCTTGCGATGCCGCTCCCTGCCACGCTTGGTACCGGGCCGCTTGCTTCCATCCGCGATGAGGAGATCACCGGCACGCGGCGCCTGACACTGTCGGTCGATCAGCCCGAATCTCCACCCGCCGCCAATTACCAGGAATTCCGATTCCTCGTCTGCGGCCGCGCGTTCGATCCGAATCGCGTCGACCAGCGCGTTGCCCTCGGTGCAGTCGAGGAATGGACCGTTGTCAACGAACACGAAGACGACCACATCTTTCATATCCACACCAATCCCTTCCAGATAGTGGCGATCAACGGCGAGAAACTCGTCGAGCCGGATTGGCGCGATACGGTGGTCGTCCCGCGCAAGGGAAGCGTGACGTTCCGCTCACGCTTCTTGGATTTCACCGGCCGCTTCGTCCACCATTGCCACATGATGAATCATGAGGAACTCGGGATGATGCAAGTTGTCGAGGTGTATGCATCGTGAGGGGCCACTCGGCTGCCGGATCTAGACGGCGGCCGATAGGCTTCTATTCATTCGACAATTTCAAATTCTGCGATAGCGATTGAGGATTGTCCTCGGGGCAGCACCTCTTCGCGCCAGCTGGCGCTGGCAAGTCTCAATCGGTCTCGAGGGTAGTGATCCGATAGGCGTCGTCAAAGGGGAACAAGGCTTCGTGCGGGTCCGCCCCTCTGATGAAGCAACGGTGTAGGAGGAGTTCGAGGCGCTCCTGTGGCGTGAGATCATCACGGTCCTTGCCCGGCGACGCCAGAGATAGGTCGTTACTGCCGTCGACGTTGAAGTAGAAGCTTCGTCCGATGCGATAATCCCGACGAAAGGACGTGCGCCACTGCGAATTGCTGCCCCAACCGACGGACAGGTCGTAGCACGGGCGGGTTTTTCGTCGAAATGTCCAATACATCGTCGACGTTTCGGCGGTCTCCTTGTGGATGTGCTCTCGTCCGCTTGTGACGATGACGCCAGCACGCGAGAACATCATGTTGCCCAGCATCAACGAGGGCCAGTATTCACCGCTCACGACCACCGGCGCGTCGGCATCCGGGTGTTGCTCGACCTTCACGATCTCATGAAAGAACGGAGAGAAGCCCGCCTCCCGCACGGGATGCAATCCTATCGCGGTCATGAATGCGGTATATTCATCAAGAGATATCTCCGGTCGGCGGTCAGAAGCGCCGACTGGAGCCGGCTGAAAGCTGAGCAAAAGCGTGTCGTTGACGCGCGACAAGGCATAGAGGAACTGTAGATCCTAGACTGGCATGGCGGGGATAGGGTTCCCCGGCTCCCGCGACAAGGCGTGGAACCATAGCCTCGCGATCTCACGTTGTCCCGAAGCCACGGGATGAATGTGTCTCGGTAAATGAATGCGCCATCGTAGTATTCAATGGTTTCGAAGAGCTCGCGAAAATCAGCGTATCCGGCGTTACCTTTATGCATTGCGAGAGTTCCGGATGTGATGGGTTTGCTCGGAGAACTAATGATAGGTCTCCGGCCGCAGGACAATTGTGTCCGACGACGCGTGGGCACGGCGCCACGATGGCGCGTAATATGTTCCAACAATGTGACAGACGCCCATAGTGCGTCGACGCGCGCATAGCGCGCTTATGGCCCACCGTTCGAAAATGATCCAGGCCTTGCTTGACCAGCCAAGAAAGTTGTCGCCAATAACCGCCGTCAGACAGCAAAGTAGCTGGGTTCCAAACCTTCGGGGACGAAATGAAACCACGCGCGCCGACCGCCTTTTACGGAGACGAACTCTGGGCGATCACTTCCTACTTCAATCCTGCCAGCTACCGGCGGCGACTAGCGAACTTCAAGACTTTTCGGCAGCACTTGCCGATCCCCCTCGTCGCTGTCGAGTTGGCCTACGACGCCGATTTCGAATTGCAGGAGGCAGATGCTGAGATTCTAATTCAGCTGCGTGGCGGCGCCCTATTGTGGCAGAAGGAGTGCTTGCTGAATGTGGCGTTGCAGGCTCTTCCGGCCGCATGTCGCAAGGTGGCGTGGCTGGACTGCGACGTCGTTTTCGGAAAGCCCGGTTGGTGCGAAGCCGCAAGTTCCTTGCTGGACAGGGTTCCGATCATCCAGCTGTTCAGGGAGGCGCATTACCCTCCGCCGCACTGGACACCAGATACTGCACAATCGGTTGCGCCAGAACTGATGCGTCCGTCTGCCGCATACAGCTTGGCACGCGGCACGCCGCCGGCTACCTGTTTTGGCTTTCAGGAATACGACCGGCGGCGCACCAGTGCGTCGGGCCTGGCTTGGGCAGCCCGTCGCGAGGTTCTGGACCAGCATGGTTTCTTCGATACCTGCATTGTCGGTGGCGGTGACAATGCCATTGTCTGCGCGGCCAACAATTCCCTCGACGGATTGATCCAACGTCACATGATGAATGAGCGCGAGCGAGAGCGATATTTGGCGTGGGGGAAACCGTACTGCAAGACCGTAGGCGCCACGACCGAATTCCTTGACACCGTGGTGTTCCATCTGTGGCACGGCAACCTCAGCGACCGCGGCAGCCGTAGTCGACATGCGGGCCTTCGCTGCTTCGCATTCGACCCCTTTAAGGACATTGCAATAGACGAGAACGGTTTGTGGCGCTGGACCTCAGACAAGCCTGCGATGCACGCGTACGTGCGCGAGTATTTCGTGTCGCGAAGAGAGGATGGATAACGAACGGCAACCTTCCGAATCGTTTTCTGACACAGTAGTGCTAAGACTGTGCCGGGGTTCGCATCAGATGTCTGGCATATCCGGCGCCAAACCTGGGTCGACGTGGAGAGCCATCGTTTCCGCTGAGCGCGGAACGCTCAGGGTGGGCCCATCAGGGTAAGTGCGAATGCTGTTAACAGACCGATCGCGGGTTCCCGGGTGAAGGTATCGGCCAAGATCATCCTGTCCAAGATCGTCCGCAAGATTGCGCGCAAGCTCATGTTCAAGATGGTGCCCAAGCTCGTGTTCGAGATCGTGCCCAAGCTCGTGGCCAAGCGTCGTCGCCACCAACCATTCGCTGACCGCCGCCAGCGCTTCCTCACGCCCGGCCCCTTCATTGCGGGCCTCGCGATAGACCGCGAGCTGCGAATCGGCCGAGGTGCCATGCTCGACGATGGCGCGGCAGTGCATGACCTCGTCGAGGCAGCCGAGCGCGGCGGCATCGCCGGCCGCCTCCTCGATGACACGATCGAGCCAGCGTGCGAACGGGACGCCACGCGGGCTTGCCTCCTCGACAAAAGTGCCGTGAATGCCGTAGCGTTGCGCCCGCCACTTGTTCTCCACCACGATGGCACGCGACACGGCGGTAAGATCGGCGTTGAGCGAGGGATTGCAAAAAACGCGGCGCGCCAGTGTGCGATACAGCGCTGCGATCGCCACCGTGTCCTCCAGGCGCGTGCAGCAATCGGGTGCCCGCAATTCCAGCGTCGGATGCGCGGTCGACGGTCGCATCGCCCACCAGATGAAGCTCGCGTTGGGCATCACGCCGGCGCCCACGAGCGCGTCGACATAGGCATCGAATTCCTTGCGCGTGCGGAACAGTTCGGGCACGCCGGTACGCGGCAGCTCGTCATAGGCGGCGAGCCGGTAGCCCATCAGGCCGGTGCGTTGCGACTGCCAGAACGGCGATGAGTTGGCGAGCGCGATGAATATCGGCAGATAAGGCAGCATGCGCGTCATCACGTCGACCCGCACATCGGGATCGGGCAGTTCGACATGGACGTGCATGCCGCACAGCATGTTGCGCCTGCCGATCATCTGCAGGTCATGCATGACGCTGTCGTAGCGCGCGCCCTTGGTCTGCCGCGCCTGTGTCCATGCGGCGGTCGGGTGCGTGCCTGCGGCCATGAGGGCGAGTCCATGCGACGCCGCGATGGCGGCGAGCATCTGTCGCAGCTCGCGTAATTCGACGCGCGCCTTTGGGATGTCGACATGTGGCTCGGTTGCGACCTCGACTTGCTGTTGCAGAAACTCGCGCTTGCCGCGACCGCGAGTCAGCGTCTTTACCGCTTTGAACAGCGACTCCGGCGCTATAGTTGCGATTGCATTTGTGTCCGCGTCGACGAGGAAGTATTCCTCCTCGATGCCAAAGCGAAATTTACCGGAGGAATTTTTCGACCGGCACCTCGACGATACGCTTCTTGTTCTCGGCATGCACCCTGCTCCCCCTTTGCGAGACATTGTGAAATGAGTGCAATGTCCTGACGCGACGATGTCAAAATGTGGGTGAGAATTAGATTCTGCACACGAGTGGATCCGAACCGGTAGAGTGTTGCCGGACGCACAGCAAGGAAGTACCTATCTGTTCGCAACGTTCGCTGATTTCCACACCGCGTCTGCTCTTGCCTTGCTCTCGTCACAGGTCGATGGCCTGTTTGCGTCGGAACATAGGAAGGGAGGGAGGTAACAATGGCTTCCGCGCTTAATCCCACACAACACGAATTCACTGAAGGTCTGTGGCCTACCGAGCCACCGGTCGACGCAACGATTCACCCGCTCGATCTGGAGGGCAAGCCGTCGCTTGGCAAGCGAGCCTCGCGTCGTCTCATCCGCTTCCTGATCGTATTCGGCGCAGGTGTCACCGCCACCTTGGTCTGGCAGTCACACGGCGATGCGATCCGGGCGGTGATCGCAGACTCATACCCGCACCTTGGTTGGTTGGCACCGCAGGCCGCAGCGGCACAGACTGCTTCCGATATGGCCGTGCCGACCGCACCCGTCATGTCTTCCGCCGATGCACAACCGTTCAAGGCGATGTCGCTTGGTGTGGCTGCCATGCGGCAAAGCGTGGATCAGCTTGCCGCTCAGCTTGCTGCTGGTCAGCAGCAGATGGCGGGTGACATAGCCAAGCTGCAGGCGGCCCAGCAGGACATACTTGACAAGCTCTCTCACCGGCCAGCCGCTCCGGCAGCCGCTGCCCCGGCACGCAAGCCTGTGACGCCGGCGCCGTCGACGCCACAGGCACAGCCGGCACCGCCGGCGCGGTGACAGTCCAGCGTGGCGATTCTTGCGGCCCCCGCCGTCGCGGGGGCAGTCCCTTGACTCCAAGCGGGCAGGTAGCCGCCGTTGTCGGTGGCCGGGATGAAACGGAGCCTTCTGGGATGGAGAAATGCGGTTCGGCTACCTATGTCTGAAGAGAGCGGATGGGAAACAAGGAATTCGGCTTCCAAGCGAAGGGTCATACGATGGCGAAGAACACGATTTGTGTCTGGTACGAAAAGGACGCCGAGACTGCTGCGCGCTTCTACGCCGAGACTTTTCCGGACAGCGCGGTGGGTGCCATCCACCGTGCACCCAGTGACTACCCATCCGGCAAGAAGGGCGACGTGCTGACGGTCGAATTTACAGTTGCCGGCGTCTCTTGTATCGGCCTCAATGGCGGTCCCGCGTTCAAACAAAGCGAAGCCTTCTCGTTCCAGATCGCCACCGACGATCAACACGAGACCGACCGCTACTGGAACGCCATCGTTGGCAATGGCGGCCGGGAAAGCGCGTGCGGCTGGTGCAAAGACAAGTGGGGCGTCTCCTGGCAAATCACCCCGCGCGTGCTGATCGAGGCGATGGCGGCCGGCGGCGATGAAGCGAGGCGTGCGTTTGATGCGATGATGGGCATGAAAAAGATCGACGTCGCCGCGATCAAAGCGGCGCGGCGCGGCTGACGTTCCCTTCGCCGTGGCCGCGCGCTCGAGCTATTGCGGCACACCTTCAACTGCATAGATTCGAAACTTCGCGTGTTTTTCACCAATATTGGCGGCTTCCACAAAGGCTGGAGAAGAAAATGTTGCCAGTGCCTTATCAAGGTTCTCGAAAGTCATCAAAATAATCCGCTTGGGCGGTTCCCCTTTGATAGATACGGTCGTGGTGCCGCGCGCAAGGTATTTGCCGCCACCAGCCAGGACTGCTTTTTCAGCGGGAGGAACGTATTCCTTCAAGAAACCGTCTTGATTGGCCACTTCGATTTCTCCAATGACCCAGGCGGGCGGTCTGGCCTGAGCGTGGAGGCCTTGAACGGCCAGCGCGCCAAGTCCAATGCCGGTGAACAATGCCAGCGTTACAGCGTATTGAGTCTTCATCAAATATCCCTCTGTGAGCAACCATCGGAGGAACCATATCACATTATGCCGTCAAAGTGCTCGAATGACTGCCAACTCAACTCGGTCAAAACCGCTAAGGCTCAATTCGAACAAAACGCTACGTTTCGCTCAACCTCGCGCGGGCGTGGCTCCCGTCCACCAGACGCAGCGAGCACCAACATAATCGTCCCGCGGTACATTGGAGATTTTGGACGCGTGCGACGAAAGGACATCGCACCAGTTCTTCCTACACGATAAACCCGCATGATCAACGCTTCCGCGACCTCAACAAAGATCGACAATTCTAATTTGACTCATTGATCTCGTGGCTGGTGAGCGGCCGATAGATGTGCACGTTGATTTTTTGTTTAAGTTCATAAAGTTGTTCAGCAATCGGTTTGTACTGTGCGACCAGACTTTCGGCATAGGTGTTGAGTTCGCTGGTCATTTTATGCCGCAGGTCAATGACGATCCGTGCTTCTTCGGCATTCAACGCCACTGCCGTATCCTTGAGCCCACCGATCTCGAACTGCCGCATTCTCGCAAGATAGGGGAGAAGTTGCCCCTGCAGCTCAAGAACGCGCTGCATCGTATTGGCGAGGAGAGGATAATACATATGGCGGATGGTGGTGATGGATTTGAGCAATTCAACCTCGAGCTGGGGGTCACGCAAATAGATCGATGCTTTCACGGCCGCCACGCGCACGGTTCCGAACAATTCGACGTCACGCTTATGGAACTCCGCGGGCTCAAAATCAGCCGACTCTGATTTCATCGTGATATCGCCGACGCCAGTCTGCAGGAAATATTCCCATCTTTCGACGGCGACCCGAAACTCGACGAGTTCCGTTTGTTCCCGGTCGCGAAGGGATTCCTTGATGGAAAGCGAACTCTTGACGAGGCTCTCGATGTTCGTAAATCGGCTCTTGAATGAGCCTTCAATGTAACTTCGCACGAAATAGGCGACCACCACCAAAACGATGACGGAAATGGATGTTTGTGTGAAAAACGTGACGAGTTCGTTCATTTTGTTCCATCCTTCAACGAGCTGCATATGACCGTGCTGGCGAGCGGTCAGCCGCAGCGATGACGTCCGAAATGGTTATAGCCGAATGTTGGTGACGGCAGAAGAGAGGAACGTCAGTAGCGCTGGGCGACGATTACGTTCCAAGGCGTGGTCGGTTCGGGCCGCTCGACATGAACATCCCGAAAACCCGTTTTAGTCAGGGCAAAGATTACGTCGTCCGGTGCGCGGGTCGTGAAAATGTCAGGCGGCATTCGCATGCGGTCCATTCGTTCCTTGGGAAGAAATCCAACAACAACCCGACCACCCGGGGAAAGAACGCGATGAATTTCCGCAAAGCCGATGTCAAGTGAACGCCAAAAATAGATCGTGTTCACGGTGCACACTTTTCCGAATGATGCCGTGTCAAACGGCAATTTCTCCACAGTACCCTCGCGAAATTCCGCGCGGCCGGCGGCCACGGCGTCGGCAAATCTAGCGCGCGCCCATGTGACCACATCGTGAGATCGATCGACGCCGGCCACAAACGCGGCGCGCTCGATCAGAGTTGAAAGCGTGACGCCGCCACCGAATCCAATCTCTAAAACGCGATCCGAGGACATAAGCTCGAGCTGCTTGACAGCGAACGCATTCATCTTGGCATTGTGCCGATTCATGAGGTATGCCATGAGGCGGCCAAAGAGACCCGTTGGATGCGAAAGTTGCCGAGCTATTATCCGAGGAGCCATTACTCATACCTTTACGTTCAGTCGGTAAATGTGGGTCGTCTATACTCTCACGTGGCATGATATCCGGCCTCGGGCCGAGTTTGTCAAAAGGACCGAAATGGCAACCCGATATTTGAATCGAAGGAGATTGCCTTGGAATACCTTGACAGCGCGTGCTGATCAAACCACGCCCTAATGGCCCGCCCTATGATCGCGCGGCGTTATGCCAATTCGATGCGGACCGCAATGGCTGCGCTGGCAATGACCGCGGGATCATTGTTCTCAGAATCGGCAACATCGAGACCGCCCTTGACGGCCGTCACGGTGACATTGCCGACAGGCAGAGATTTCTTGACCTCATCGAGGTCCACCTGCTCCGGACGCTGGACACCGATCGTGACTTCCACATCCACCTTGGTCTTGTCGAGTTTCAACGAACGAAGGAAGGCAAGCGAACTGTGATGCAGCGCATCCTGCACTGCGCGCAACGCGGCCTTGGTGTAGTTGGAACCATGCAGATCGTTGCCGGAGCCGAGTTCCAGGATGACGCGTTTTTTCGGCATTGGAGGTTCCTTCACGCGATGTCGAGGCTGACGACGGCGCAGGCGTTGGCAATCAACGTGCTGTCGGTGCCCATATCGTTTCGGATCTCAAGGCCGCCTTCGACCACCGTGACGGTGCCCTTCCCATAAGGCAGAACGGCCAGCACTTGCGTTTTGTCGACCAGTTCGGGCCGGGGCACGCCGATGTGCACATCGATAATCATTGCATCCAGCGGATAACCAAGCGCCGTCGCGATCGACAGCGAGTTGTGCCAAAGCGCATCGCGCAGGGCCCGGCACGCGGCCTTCGTCGGATCCGTGCCGCGGATGTCGGTGCCCATTCCTATTTCAAGTACCATACGTTTTTTCGTCATCTTTTTAAGGACCATCATCTATCATTTCATTGAATTCGCCTTCGTTTACCATGTTTCATTGGAGTAACAACGAAAATCCTTCAGGTCATTGGGCTGGGCGGGCTCGGTTTGCTCGGCGCCTTCGCCGCCATGAATTACGCCGGAGACATGCAGCGCGTGGCCGCCAAGCACCATCTCTCCAGCGAGGAAGCATCCGCATACAGCGCTTGCGCGTCTGATGTGCGCGGCAAGAGTTTCCGGATGACGAGTCAATCGGGCGGCATGAGTTCCAACAAAGTGCCCGAGGAAATTTGCGTCTGCCAAGCGCGCTGGATGGTGCAAGTTTTCCGGCAAGGCCAGTATGGTGGTCATCGCCAGGTTGCGGAATACATTGTCGCGCCGCGTAACGATCGGAAGTTGGCCGCAGAAGACCTCAAGCCCGGGCAATCCAGTGAAGTCGCGTTCGCCGCGCTAACCCAGTCTTTGTCGGGCTGCATGAAAGACTATAGCGCGGAATTCCTGAGACAGTCCGAAAAGTTGAAAGCGGAGGGGAGGGACGCGAAACAAAAGGCCGAGGCGATGCGTAAAAGCTAGCCCGCATATCTCACACAAATGTGTGAGATATGCGGGCTGGTGGATTGCGTTATCTGATATGAGCCGATTTACGTAGGGGCGGGTCTTCGGCGGCTTGCGCCGCGGTGCCCGCCCGCCTCCCCACAATTGCGGAGGCCGGGCGGGTACAAGACCCGCCCCTACGATAACAGATCTTGCGGCCCCTTCAGTTTCGTTGAAGCACGTTACTAGGCCACAAATCATTCCGGCTTGATATTAGCGGCCCTGATCACCTTGGCCCATTTCTCGGTTTCGTCGGCGACGAGTTTTCCAAAGTGGGCCGGAGAACCTGGAACAACGGAACCTCCCATTTCAGCGACACGCGCGGCGATTTTGGGATTGGCGAGCGCCGCGTTGATCTCCCGGTTCAGCAGTTCGATGATCTCAACCGGCGTGTCTT
This sequence comes from Xanthobacteraceae bacterium, assembly GCA_035300505.1. Lineage (GTDB taxonomy): Bacteria > Pseudomonadota > Alphaproteobacteria > Rhizobiales > Xanthobacteraceae > VAZQ01. Next base: position 135 of record DATGVJ010000424.1, on the reverse strand, counting down.
TTGGCGCACCAATACCTTGCCAGCCGCTGGACTCATATCCGGGTATGAACTCTCCAATGGTCGGAATGTCCGGCAGCGCCTTGTTGCGTGCTGCGGTCGTCACCGCCAAGACTCGCAGGTGCCCCGTTCTGACAT
>DATGVJ010000423.1:0-20328 GCA_035300505.1 Xanthobacteraceae bacterium | reverse complement strand
CGTTGGTTACAATTCGGGGCCGCGACGGCCAGTTCGCCACCTGCGATTCCAATTCCGGAACCAGATGAGGCAACGTTGGCAGGACGACATTCAACGCCCCATGGCGTTGCGCCACGAGCCCCAATGCACTGCCGAATACGGGACCAAGTCGCCGCAATTCGTGCCGGCGGCTGCCCGGAAGTGCAAGGATCAACGGCGGATCCGTAACCCGTTCCTTCGCCTCAATGGCTGATGGCCGCAGCATGTCAAGCTGTTCGAGCAGCGGGTGCCCAACGTAAACGCAAAGAGGACCACCAAGTTCGCGATGGACCTCCGGTTCGAACGGTAAAACGCCAAGAATGAGATCGATGAATGGCCGCATCGCCCGCGCCCGGCCCGGCCGCCAGTACCAAACCGTCGGCGATACATATTTCACGATCGGCAGGCTCGGCAGGCGCTTGCGCACACGGGCTGCAACACGGTGTGTAAAATCCGGGGCGTCGATGAGTATGAGAACATCGGGCGGCGCGGCAACGATAGCGTCGACGGTTTGACGCAATCGTCGCAGGACCGTCGGCAATTTCATAACGACCGTGCCAATACCAACCATCGCCATATCGGCAACATCGCCTGTTGTTGCCAGGCCGGCGGCGACCATGCCGGCACCGCCAAGACCGCGAAACGAAATGTTTCCGTCGTGCTGATCGGCGAGGCCACGCATCAACGCGGCTCCCAATGCGTCGCCGGACGCCTCCACGGCGACCAGGAAGACATCAAGCGCGGATGAAGAAAGCGTCTCGCTTTGCGCCTTCATGTCGGCACTCCCCGGCGGCCCGATGCCGGAAGGCCAACAACGAAGACACCGGCGCGGTCAGCCGCCTCGGCGACGCGCGCCGCATCCGCGATGACGGTCTCTCCTGCCACGACCGCGATCCCGGCAAGCCGAGCCGCAACGATGCCATCAATGGTCTGCGGTCCGATTGAAGGCAGATCTATCCGCCGGTCCTGGTGGGGCTTCGGCGCCTTGACCAACACGCCAATTCCGTCCGGCGCACGAATCTTCTTGGCTTTGCGCAGGTCGGCAATCCGCACCAGCATCTGGTCGGTGCCTTCGATCCCCTCGACTGCAAGCACATGATTGTTGGCGACAACGACAGCCTGGCCGACATCGAAAGGACCAATCGCGGCGATCACCTCCATGCCCCGGAGGATGTCGCGCCGGTCGCGCTCGGACGGCTTGAAGCATCCTAAGCAACCTTCCGGTACAGTGATTTCCGGCGCAACTTCGTGCGCGCCCAGCACCCGAAATCCGTCCTGTTCCCAAATCCGCAGCAATCCAGACAACAGGTGGTCGTCGCCTCCCCGAAACATTGCCAGCAGGCGCGGCACCAGCATCAATGTAGCCCAATCAAACTCAGAATATCGCAGCCTTGGGCGGATGACGCTTCCGATAAAGACAACATCCCGACAGCCGTGCTGCCGAAACAGACGACGATAGGCCCCATATTTCCCGAGACCCATCCAGTGATGAGGATATCCGGCCATCTGTTCCGGATCGGCGAAGCCGCGCAGCGCAAACAAGATCACCGCCCGCCCTCGCGCCGTGACAGCCTTGGCCACCGCATGCGGCAGACTACCGCCACCACAAATAATGGCGAGTGGCCCCTCTCCACCGTCCGCCTGCGCGCCGGGCATGGTCATTGGCTAGGTTGCGGCATCCGCCAAAGTTTTGGATTCACGTTCGAGCGTTTTCATCAAAGCACGATTGCCGCCCAGGCGAACGAATTCAACGATCTTTCCCACAATGGGGTCGCTTTCAAACTCGCCGGCAAGCGTTGCGACACGCTCCGCAAATCTATTTTGCCCGTCAAACAACAGCCGGAACGCGCGGCGCAAACGATGCATGTCAGCCCGCGTAACGCCACGCCGCCGCAATCCAACAACATTGAGTCCGACAATATAGCCAGGCGACCCAAGAACAAATCCGAACGGAACCACGTCTGCACGCACGCCGGCTAAACCGCTGATCATGGAACCTTCCCCAACGCGGACGAATTGATGAACGGCCGCCTGACCACCGAAGAAGACATTGTTGCCGACCTCGACGTGTCCGCCCAGTACGGCATTGTTCGCAAGTGTAACATCATTGCCCACCGTGCAGTCGTGGCCGACGTGAGAACCGACCATGAAAAAGCAACGATCGCCAACTTGCGTCACACCATGCGCGTCCTCCGTGCCGATGTTCATCGTGACACCTTCCCGGATTTCGCACTGGGAGCCGATTGTGAGGCGTGTAGGCCCGCCACGATACTTGACCGACTGCGGTGGAGTTCCAAGGGACGCAAACGGATAGATGACCGTGCGCGCGCCGATCGCTGTATGACCTGTGACGTGCACATGGGCAATCAGGCGACAGCCTTCACCGATCGCGACGTCCGGGCCTACAATGCAATAGGGACCAATCGTCGTTCCGGCGCCAATCATGGCGCCATTTTCAATGCGCGCAGTCGGATCAATCACTGTCATAGCCTTACCTGAGAATGATGGCTGCGCCCAGATCGGCCTCCGCTACGACTTGACCCGCCACCTTCGCTTCGCCGTGAAACCACCACATGTTGCGTTTTCGCGCCTTCTTGGTCATGTGGTACTCGACAGTGTCTCCGGGTATCACGGGCTTGCGAAATTTGGCTTTGTCGATCGTCAAAAAGAACACCGCCTTGGTGTCCAGGCCCATACCCAACACGCAGAGAACACCCGCCGTTTGAGCCATTCCCTCAATCAGCAACACGCCTGGAAATACCGGGTTGTCCGGGAAATGCCCCATGAACTGCGGTTCGTTCGCCGTAACGTTCTTGATCCCGATGCCGGATTCGTCGCCGTTGATGGCGACGATCCGATCAATCATCAGGAACGGGTAGCGATGTGGCAATGCCTTGAGGATGCCGGCGATGTCGGCCGCCTGGATCGTCTTACCACCGTCACTCATCTGGCCTCCTGACCGCCGCGCGCGGTTTGGCAGTTCGGCCATGATTTAAAGAAGGACAGCCCCCTCATGCAATCGGTATCGTGGCACAATTTGCCGCGATGTCAGAATGTCGTCCCGCCTCCGAAGCGAAACAGCTGCGTGCGGTCGATATCCTTCCTCTTGGTGATCGGGTACGCGAGATCGAACCGCAGCGGTCCGAAGGGTGAGGCCCAGATGAGGCCCACGCCAACCGCGGAATTGACGAACATGTTATTTCCACTTGGGTTGAGCGTTTCACCGGTGGCTCCCGGGAGTGGCGCGAGCCAGCTTGTCGGCCCCTTGTAGTTCCAGAGCGAGCCCGCGTCCGCAAACGCCGCAACCTTCACACCGCTCTCCTTGGGCAGGAAATAAAGCGGTGTCTGGACCTCGACACTGGCACCCCAATACATGCTGCCGCCAAGGGCATCGTGCAAGGTGCCAATGGAAAGGTCACGCGGCCCAATGCCGGCTGGCGTAAAGCCACGGACCAGGTTGGGGCCCATCTGGAAATGGTCGAGCATGCGCAAGCCTCCGCCCAAACCCGTAATGGCCCCGGCCTGCAAGTGAAGCACGCCAACCACATCCCCGACGACTTCATAATAAGTGCGCAGGTCGCCGCTCGTGCGCATAAATTTGACGTCGCCACCCACACCCGCGAAATCCTGCTTGAGGATTGCGATCAATCCGCTCGTCGGATTGCGGTTGTTGTCGAGCGTATTGTGGGTGAGGTCATAGCCGACCAATGAGGTTATGACGGGACCCTGCGCCAGTTCTCTACGTACAGCCAGTGACGCTTCGCCGTCCGCGGTGCAAAGGGTCTGCGAATTTGCTGCTACAGCCGCAAGGTATGCTGGGTCGGCAGCAAAGTTACCCACTGCCGACGGCGTCGGAAACGTCCCGCCTGGCAGGAAGTTTGGATCGATGTTGTTACAGTTCCGCAGGATCTGCGGCAGCGACACCTGCTGCCGATAGATCGAATAGCGCAGCTGGAATCCCAAATCTTCGCGCAACGCAAATCCCAACCTTGTCGCGACCCCCTCCGTCCTGGTCTGGTACGACGTGAACTGGGTGGATTTCTGAAGTTTGGTAAACAGGTCCAGGCCAAATGCCAGCCGATAACCCAACAGATAAGGCTCTACGAACGACAACTGTGCGCCGCTGGAATGCTGGCCGTACTGCACGGCCGCTTTCGCATAGAGGCCGAGACCAAGCAAATTGCGTTCAGCAACGCTTACCTCGCCCAAGAACCCATCGGATGTCGAGTAACCACCCGAGACGGAGAAATCCCCGGTCGACATTTCTTCGATGTTGACATTAAGGACAACCCGATCCGGTGCCGAGCCTGGTTCCGGAACGATTTTGACTTCCTTGAAATAGGACAGATTCCGCAACCGCCGTTCAGCACGACTGACCAGGGCGCGGTTGTATGGGTCGCCTTCGCCGATGTCGAATTCGCGACGAATGACGTAGTCGCGCGTTCGAATATTGCCCGTAATATTGATCCGCTCGATGTAGAGGCGCTGCCCCTCATCGATCGTGAACACCAAATTCACCCGGCGATTCTGAAGGTCACGATCCGAGCGCGGACGAACCGTCGCAAACGAAAAGCCCTGGCGCGCTGATTCGATCGTCATGTCCTCGACGGACTTTTCGAGCGCTTCGCCATTGTAAACATCGCCCGTAGACAAACGGACCTTCGGCCGCAAAACATCGGCGCTCAACGTACGAACGTTGGATTGAACGTTGACGGTTCCGACGCGGTACTGTTCGCCCTCTTCAATCTGAAACACGATCAAAAAGCCACGCCGTCCCGGGTCATATTCACCGCGCGCCGCGACAACCCGAACGTCGATGTATCCATGTTTGAGGTACCACCGCCTGAGCAGTTCGCGGTCCGCTTCAACACGGTCTGAATCGTAGGTGTTGCCGGTCTGCAAAAAAGCCAGGATACCGGTCTCGGTGGTCTTGATAACCTCTTTCAGGCGATAGCCCGAATAGGCTTTGTTGCCGATAAAATCGATGGACTTGATACCTGTCTTGCCACCCTCTGTTATCTCAAAAACGAGGTCGACACGGCTGTTGGGCAACTCGATGATCTTTGGCACAACACCGACTTCATAGCGCCCGGTACGCCGGTATAATTCCACGATGCGCTGAACGTCGGACTGCACAATCGGACGCGAAAAGGTTCCGCGTTCCTTAGATTGAATCTCAAGTTTGAGCTGCTCGTCCTTGATCTTGTCGTTGCCTTCGAATGCGATGCGGTTGACGACCGCATTTTCGACGACGGTCACAACGATCCGCCCGCCCCGGGGATCGATCCGTACATCTTCGAAGAGGCCCGTGTTAATGAGCGCCTTATAGGCCGCATCAAGCTCATGAGGTCCAATTTGGCCATCGCGACCCGGCTTGAAATAGGATCGAATCGTACTGGCCTCGACGCGCCGGTTTCCCTCAACGGAAATCGTACTCGCGCTCTGCGCATAAACGATCGCCGCCGGCATCATTGCCAGCCACGCACCGAATATTTCCCCCCCGAAGACCAAGCCGCTTACGCTTAGCCCTCGCAAAAACCGAATGACAAGTTTCATCCGAAACGCGCCCTCTACCCCGTTGGTCGCCTACGCCAGATGGACCGCCCTTGCCCCCTTGAAGTAAACCGCTTCTACAGCGTTTCACTCCCCTTGCAAGCAAATCCGTGCGACACTTTTCCCTTTAGTCCCAAAGCGTTGCCCCTTTGCAACGATTTCAGGAAACTACCTCCTCACGATACCACTTATATCATTGAAGGTTGCGAAAACCATCAACATGATGACAAGCGCGAACCCGATCCGAAACCCCATCTCCTGTATTCGCTCGGAAAGTGGCCGTCCACGAATCGCCTCGATGGCATAGAACAGCAGATGTCCACCATCGAGCAGCGGAACCGGAAAGAGGTTCAGGAGACCAATCGATACCGACAATAAGGCGGTTAAATGAAGCAAAGCCGCCATGCCCACCGCGGCCACCTGGTAGGATACCTCGGCAATTCGAATCGGTCCGCCCAGCTGCTCGGCTGATTGCCGTCCGGCAAAGACTGCCCCGATGTAGCTGAAAGTCTGCTCAACCACGTACCAGGTTTCCGTGACCCCGCTGCCGATCGCCGTGAGGGGATCAACGGTTTGATATTGCAGGTCTTCCGGGGCCATTGACCGGCTGATTCCCAACACCCCGACGCGCAACGTGCTGCCGAAATTGTCCTTGATTTCCCGCAAGGCCGGCGTGGCGTTCAAAGTCACCGGCGCCCCGGCCCGGTTGACGATGATGGTCAATTTCTCGCCGGCACTCATGCTGACGATACGCTGCATTTCACCGAAGCTTGCGATTGATCGGCCATTTATTGACAGCACGAGGTCGCCCGCCTGGAAGCCCGCAGTAGCGGCAGCGCTTTCTGCCAACACGGTATCGACCCTTGCCGCCTCGGTCCGCTTGCCGACGACCATGAAAATGCCCGCGAAAAGAACGATCGCCAGCAGGAAATTGGCGAACGGACCCGCAAATACGATCGCGGCCCGTTGTGCGACGGGTTTGTGAAACAGGCTTTCAGTCCGTTGCTCAGCCGTCATGGCAGCAACGGCAGCCTGATCCGGCACACTGGCGCCGTTCTCATCGCCGAAAAATTTTACATAACCACCAAGTGGAATAGCCGCGATCTTCCAGCGGGTGCCATGGCGATCATTGAATCCTACGATTTCAGGACCGAATCCAATCGAAAACACCAAAACCCGGACTCCGCACCAACGCGCAACCAGGAAATGCCCCAGTTCGTGGAAAAACACCACAATGGTCAAAACGAACAAAAAAGGCAGCGCACTGTAAATCCACCCCCATACAGTATGAAAAATATTTACCATCTCCATGTCGGACCCTGCTCCTCGCGCTAGCGGACTATCTCAGTAAGTAGGATGCCTTTGCGGCAATTTCAGGCAAGAGTTCACGTGCTAACAATCTTGAATCATGGTCAACAGAAAGTGCATGGTCGACCGTTGTCGGCTCCCCGGTGAGATCCTGGCGACTGGCGGCCTCCAAAGTAGCCTCGACCAGACGGGAAATCCCCGAAAAATCAAGATTCTTGTTAAGGAATTCGGCCACAGCGACTTCATTGGCCGCGTTCAGGACCGTCGGCGCGCCGCCACCCACCTCAAGCGCCCGCCTGGCAAGTGCGAGGGCAGGAAATCGATCGAGGTCAGGACTTTCGAACGTCAAAGTGGCCGCCTTGGCGAGATCGAGACGCGGCGCCGGACCGTTGATGCGCCGCGGCCACGCCAGGCAATGCGCAATCGGAATTCTCATATCCGGGCTCCCGAGCTGGGCGATCAATGAGCCATCACGGAACTCCACCAGGCCATGAACAATCGATTGCGGATGAACCAGCACATCGATTTCGTCTGGGGTCAGGGCAAAAAGATGAAACGCTTCAATCACTTCCAGACCCTTGTTCATCAGCGTCGCCGAATCGATGGTCACCTTTGGCCCCATGGACCAATTCGGGTGCTTCAGGGCTTGTTCGGGTGTGGCTGCCGCGATGGCCTCGCGCGTCCAGGTGCGGAATGGACCGCCCGACGCCGTGAGAATCACGCGCCTTACATCCTCCCTGCGCCCCGAACACATCGCCTGGAACAGGGCATTGTGCTCCGAATCAACAGGTAAGACCGTGGCGCCGGCCGCCGCAGCTCGCCGCATGAACAGGCCGCCGGCGCAGACCAGGCACTCCTTGTTTGCAAGTGCCACCATGGCGCCACGCTCTGCCGCCGCAAGGGTGGGTCTAAGACCCGCTGCTCCCGTTATGGCTCCCATGACCCATTGGGCGGGACGTTGGGCCGCTTCGACAAGCGCATTTTCCCCCGCGCCCGCCTCGACACCGCTGCCACCGAGCGCGCTTTTAAGTTCGCCATAAGCGGATTGATCTGCCACAGCCACAAAGCGGGCGCCGAGTTCGCGTGCAAGCGCCGCCAGCGCTGTGGCATTTTTGTTGGCGGTCAGGGCCTCGACGCGATAGCGCTGGGGCTCGCGTTTAATGAGGTCAATCGTGCTGGCCCCGATCGAGCCGGTCGCGCCCAAAATTGTCACGCTGCGCTCGGCAACGACCTGCATGCCCACTTCGCCCGCCGCAATCGGCTTGATTGCATTCATGGCCACACCAACAATCCGCGCGCAGGCTCACTCAGGCCACCACGGCAAATTCCAATCACGAGGGCCAGAACGACGGCCGTCACAAATCCATCAAGGCGATCCATCAAGCCCCCATGACCCGGAATGAGGTGTCCCGAATCCTTGGCACCGAATCGTCGCTTCAACGCCGATTCGAAAAAGTCCCCAGCCTGCGCCACGACAGAGAGAACGACAGCAAGCAGCATTATCTTATCGATACCCGCAAGCCCCGTCGACCAGGCAATGGCTGCCGCCGCGACCATAGCCGCGAGGGCGCCACCGATGGCGCCTGACCATGTCTTTTTGGGGCTGATCTGCGGCGCGACTTTGGGGCCACCCACTGCCCGCCCGACAAAGTACGCCAAGATGTCTGTCGCCCACACAATTGCAAACAGGATCATGAGCGCGACAAATCCAAACCCAGCGTCCGCGCGCAACAGTATCGGCGCCAAGGCAATCATCCCCGCATAGGGAACTCCGCTCGCGGCCCAAATCCTTTGTGTGCGAGGCGCCAGTGCGGCGCCGGCAACGGCTCCGACGACCAGCATCGCAAAAGCGCTAAGCACGAGATTCGTATGCAAGGCACCGTTCAAGTAGCCGGCCGCGCTTGCGCATATGGCAGAGAGAACAATCGAAGCGACGCAGGCCGCCCGCACGACGCGGCGATCATCCTCCACGACGAGGCCGCTCCATTCCCAAAATACCAGGATCGCCGCCGCGCCCCAAAAAACAGCTAAAACCCAGCCACCCAAATAGGCCACGAAAATCGCAAGGGGGGCGAGCACAAGCGACGAGATGACTCGTAGAGCCATCTCCCCGCGACCGCTGCCGCCAGCCCCCACACTACGCGCGGGATCGGCCTCCGCCATTACGAACCGGTTTTCGCAACTAGGCCGCCAAACCGTCGTTCGCGCCGGCGGTACTCTTCGATTGCGCTTTCGAGTGTCGTACGGTCGAAATCCGGCCAATAGGTCGGCACGAACACAAGCTCGCTATAGGCGGCTTGCCATAACAGGAAATTGGAAAGACGCTGTTCCCCACTCGTGCGGATAATCAGGTCCGGATCCGGGATTTCCGGCGCATCCAATGCGGCGCCCAGACGATCGGCCGTAATGGCGGTCGCCGCCAAACGCCCAGCAACAACTTCCTCAACAAGCCGCTGCGCCGCCCGGGCAATTTCTTGCCGGCCTCCGTAGTTGAAGGCCACCACAAGCGTGAGCTTGTCGTTGTCACGGGTCAGTTGCTCCGCCTCATCAAGCAGTCGCCGTATTTCGGGGTCAAGGTCATCGCGCTCGCCGATGACACGCACTTGCACGCCGTTCTGGTGCAACTCGACAAGGTCGTTACGAATAAAACGCCGCAACAACCCCATAAGATCGCGAACCTCGGATTTCGGACGTGACCAATTCTCGGAACTGAACGAAAAGATAGTCAGGATTTCGATTCCGATATCTCCGGCAGCCCGCACCGTTCGGCGCAGCGCCTCAACCCCACGTCGATGACCTTCCGTGCGTGGCAGTCCACGCGCTGCGGCCCAGCGGCCATTGCCGTCCATGATAATGGCAACGTGCCGGGGCACGGCAAATTCACCAATCTGGGCACGCGTCAGTGCGTCGGCCTTCGACATCTTGCGACCTCACACCGTGAGGATCTCCTTTTCCTTCACCGCAAGCATCTTATCGACGTCAGCGATCATGTCATCACAAAGCTTCTGCACCTGGTCGGAGGAACGTTTGCCGTCGTCTTCACTGATTTTATGATCCTTTTCCAGCTTCTTGAGCACATCCAGGCCGTCGCGGCGAACATGGCGAACGGCAACACGTGCGGCTTCGGCATATTTATGTGCAATCTTCGCCAGTTCCTTGCGACGGTCCTGGTTCAATTCAGGAAGACGCAACCTGATCACCTGACCTTCCGTGGATGGTGTCAGCCCCAGATTGGAAGCCGAGATTCCCTTTTCCACCGCATGTACCATCGATTTGTCCCAGACCTGGACTGCAATCATGCGCGGCTCCGGCACCGTGACGGTCGCGACTTGATTAAGCGGCATATGCGAGCCGTAGGCCTCGACCTGGATGGGATCAAGCAAATTGATGGACGCTCGCCCGGTGCGCAAGCCACCGAGTTCCTGCTTGAGCGACGCAATTGCCCCCTGCATTCTTCGTTTGAGCTCATTGATATCGTGCACTTGGTCTGCCATGGCGAATCCCTCAAAATCTTCGGCTTGAAATCGGGTTACGCTCATCATCTCGACGGGCGCAAACAAACCAAGCCATGTTTCTTACTTACGTATTGACGACCGTGGCGCGACCTTCGCCACAAACCACGGCCTCGATGGCTCCCTTCTGGCGGATCGAGAACACAATGATAGGCATACGATTTTCCCGAGCAAGCGCGAATGCGGTCGCATCCATGACTTTGAGATTGCGCTCGATTGCCTGCTGATGGCTTAGCCGCTCATAGCGGATGGCGTTTTGATCTTTCTTGGGGTCGGCGCTGTAGATGCCGTCGACATCGGTGGCCTTGAGAACCGCATGGGCGCCGATCTCGGCGGCGCGGAGAACCGCCGTCGTGTCGGTTGTAAAAAACGGATTGCCGGTCCCGCCTGCAAACAACACAACGCGGTTGCCCGCCAGATGCCGCAGGGCGCGGCGGCGTTCGTAGGTTTCGCAGATCTCCGGCATCGCCATGGCTGACATCGTCCGGACCTTCGCGCCCGCCTTGTCGATGGCCGTTTCTAGCGCCAGCGCGTTCATGACGGTCGCCAGCATGCCCATCGTATCGGCCGTCACGCGCGGGATCCCCTGTTCGGAGACCTTGACGCCGCGAAAAATATTGCCTCCACCGACGACCACGCCGACCGCAACACCAAGGCTTTGCGTGGCCACGAGATCGGCGGCAACCTGTTCGAGGGTGGGCTGGTGGATGCCGAAGGGATCCGGCCCCATCAGGGATTCGCCGGACACCTTGACAATCACACGTTGATAAACGGGCTTGGCCATCGTGCGCTCGCATTACCAGGGGACCCAGGGTCCTCCAGCCTATTGACCGCGTCGCTTATTGCGGCACGGGTCGAAACGCACCAACGATCAACGCGGCCCTACGGCGGCCGCCACCTCGGCGGCAAAATCCTTCTTTTCCCGTTCGACCCCTTCGCCAAGCGCGAATCGGACATAGCCCGTGATCTTGATCGGCGCGCCGATTTTACCTTCGGCCTCCTTGGCGGCCTGCGCAACCGACTTGCCCGGATCGTGAATGAACGGCTGATCGAGCAGGCATACTTCCTTGTAGAAGGTCTTGAGGCCTGATTCGACGATCATGTCGATCTTGTCGGCGGGCCTTCCCTGGGCCTTTGCCTTGTCGGCCAGGACCTCCTTCTCGCGTCGAACCGTATCGGCATCCAGGTGTGAAGGGTCGAGAGCCTGGGGATTGGAAGCCGCGACATGCATGGCCACCATGCGACCGAACCGGGTCGCTTCGTCGGCCTGGCCCGTCGTTTCGATAGCAACGAGAACGCCAATCTTGCCGAGGCCCTCGGCAACCTGGCTGTGCACATAGTTTGCAATCACGCCGCCGCTGACGCTGAGCGACGCAGCGCGGCGCAGCGTCATGTTCTCGCCGATCTTGGCGACCGATTCCGCAATAGCCTCAGCGACCGTCAGCTTGCCGATTTTCGCCTGCTTGATGACTTCCACATCGGTCCCAGCCGTGAGCGCAACGTCTGCGATCATCCGCACCAGGCCCTGGAAGAATTCGTTGCGTGCCACAAAGTCGGTTTCGGAGTTGACCTCGACGACGACACCTTTGGTGGCTGTCTGCGCCAGGCCGATCAACCCATCGGCCGTCTGGCGCCCAGCCTTGTTGGCGGCCTTGGAGAGCCCCTTCTTGCGGAGCCAGTCGACGGCCTTTTCGAGATCGCCATCGGTCTCGCCGAGCGCGGCCTTGCAGTCCATCATGCCGGCGCCGGTCTTGTCGCGAAGTTCCTTGACCGCTTGTGCACTGATAGTCGCCATATCGAGGCCCTCTATTCCTTCAGGTCCTTCAGGAGTCCGTCATTCGATATGATCGACGGAATATCCAGGTCGCAAGTGTAAGTCGCAAGGGTAAGTAGCAAGTGTAATCTGTTTGAGCGCATATGCGCGGCCGCGAATTCAACGGCCACGCAAAAAAGCCGAGTTACTCAGCGCTGAACTGCTTCGCCTGAGCGATCCAGCCTTCCATGCGGCCGCGCAATCCGATCTGCTCACCCACCTTTTGGGCTGCTACAGGACCAAAACTGGCGATCTGCCAAAAATGGAAAATGCCCAGATCGTTGAACTTCTTTTCGATCGTCGGTGAAACATGCCCCAACTTCTTGAGGTCATCGGCAACACCCCGCGGTCCGGAGAGAACTTCGAAGCCCGGATCGTCGTGTGCCGGCGGCAGAACCTCGACGATCGGCTCAGCCGCGGCCCCCACATCGATTCCATGGTCGCCATGCGCCCGCGAAATACCGTCGATTGCGGCTTTGGCGATCAAATCGCAATAGAGCGTAATCGCCCGGCTGGCATCGTCGTTGCCCGGAACCACAAAAGTGATACCGCCCGGATCGCAGTTGGTGTCGACAACGGCGGCCACCGGTATTCCAAGGCGTCGCGCCTCCTTGATGGCGATATCTTCCTTGTTGGTGTCGATCACGAACATGAGGTCCGGCAGGCCGCCCATGTCCTTGATGCCGCCAAGCGCACGGTCAAGCTTGTCACGCTCGCGCTGCAGCGTCAGCCGTTCCTTCTTGGTATAGCCATGCGCCTCATTCGAGGCGAGCATTTCGTCAAGCTTACGCAACCGCGAGATCGACTGGGAGATGGTCTTCCAGTTGGTCAGCGTGCCACCAAGCCAGCGTGAATTGACGTAATATTGCGCGCAACGCTTGGCGGCATCTGCCACAGCGTCTTGCGCCTGCCGCTTGGTGCCAACGAACAGGATCCGTCCGCCCTTGGCGACAGTGTCGCTCACCGCCTGCAGGGACCGGTGCAACATCGGCACCGATTGCGCCAGGTCGATAATGTGAATGTTGTTGCGAACACCGAAGATGTATTCGCCCATCTTCGGGTTCCAGCGATGGGACTGATGGCCAAAGTGAACGCCAGCTTCCAATAGCTGGCGCATAGAGAAGTCAGGGATCGACATCGTAGTTCTCCGGTTGATCCGCCGCGGGCCCGTGAGCACCTTTTCGCCCCTCGGATTGAATTTTCAACCGTGGAATCGAATTGGGCCACCGGACGGCTGTCAGGCCAAGGTCCGCGTGTGAGATTGCGCGGCTTATATAGGCCCCCTCTGGCTGGCGCAAGCTAAACGATGCATGGAGATTGCCGGTTTCCTGGCACATTGGCGGCGCATGAAAAAAAGCCGCATGCCGGCGTCCGTAAACTATGCTTAAATAGACCCTCACCTTCGCTTTACCCCTTGTCAACGCGTTCATATGGGGCAGAGTGTCGAAACTACAGAACAGGCCGCGCCCCCCCTTCCAAAGGGAGCAACGTGGTTTAAAATCCGATTTACTTGAAGTCCGTTCCATGCAACCCGGGAGGAACCTGATGTCCCAAAAAACCTTGGTCACGGCGTTGGCGTCGATTGGTGTCGCCGCCTTCGCAACGACCGCAATGGCAGCCGACGTTACATCTGAGCGTCTGCTGAATTCAGCCAATGACCCGCAGAATTGGCTCATGGTCCATCGCGACTACAACAATTCCCGACATTCGCCGCTCAAGGATGTCAACAAGACCAATGTCAAAGACCTGAAGCCCAAGTTCATCTTCTCGATCGGTGGCCGTTCCACCGGCGGGACCTTGCGCGGCAAGGAAGAGGCCACTCCGTTGGTCGACGACGGATTCCTCTACGTCCCCGACACCTGGTCGCGCGTGATGAAGTTCGACGTGCGCAACGGCACGGCCGGGATCCCGTTGTGGCGGCACGACCCCAAACTCACCCAGTCGCGCACCACGCGCGGCCTCGCGATGTACGGTAACAAGGTGTTCGCCAGCACGAATGACATGCGCTTGATCGCGCTTGATCGTGATTCAGGCGCGGTCGCCTGGGAGGTCAGCGCGCTCGCCCCGACCGATCCGGTCACCGGCACGCCCTCGCCCAAGACCCAGTCCATCACCGGTGCTCCGCTGACCCTCAAGACCAAGGGTGGCAAGGAGCTTATCGTCCAAGGCGAAAGCTCGGGCGGCCAGCTCGGCACCCGCAGCTGGGTCGCCGCTTGGGACGTGAGTAACGGCAATCTTGCCTGGCGCACCTTTACCATTCCGGCCCCGGGCGAACCCGGTTCGGAGACCTGGAAGGACAACCACAATGCCTGGCGCGTCGGTGGCGGCGGCGTCTGGCAGACCGGATCGTACGACCCGGCCACGAACCTCATCTATTTTGGAACGGGCGATGCGTTCCCGAGCTTCGATCCCGAATTCCGCCCTGGCGACAATCTCTTCACCGCCAGCACCATCGCGCTCGACGCCGACACCGGCAAGATCGTGTGGTATTTCCAGGAAACGCCTAACGAGCATTGGGATTTCGATACGCCTAGCCCGAAGATGCTCTATGACACGACCATCAATGGCGAGAGCCGCAAGGTGGTCGCGAACTTCTCGCGCAACGGATACTATTACACGCTCGACCGCAACAGCGGCCAGTTCCTGCGCGCTGACCAGTACCAGGAGAAAATCACCTGGACCAAGGGCATCGACCAGAAGACCGGCAAGCCGGTCGACTACGACCCGACCAAGAACGTGCAGGTCTACAATGGCGTCGGTGTTCGCCGCGGAAAACCCGGCCAGGAAGCCTGCCCGTGGTGGAACGGCTCCCCGACGTTCTTCCCGCCGACGATGGATTCCAAGCGCATGATCGCCTATGTGGCAGGCGCGGAAGGCTGTATCTCCGGAACGACAAGCCGCACCGCGCTTGACGAGAACAAGAACTACGTCGGCCTGCCGCCTTGCTGCAGCGAACATGGCCGCGTCACCGCGCACGGCGCCCTGTGGGCGATGGACGTCAAGACCGGCAAGATCATCGGCAAGGAGACCTTCCAGCCGCCGACCGAGTCCGGAATGCTCTCGACCGACGGCGACCTGCTCTTCACCGGCCACATGAACGGCAAGTTCGCGGCTTATGACAAAGACACGCTCAAGGAAGTGTGGAGCTTCAACCTCGGCACGATGATCACGGCGCCTCCGATGACTTATAGCGTCGGCGGCAAGCAATACGTGGCGGTCGTTGCCGGTGGCGGCGTCGGTACACGCGGTGCGGGCCTGATGCAGCCGTCCGCTTTTGTGGCTGTGTTTGGGTTCTAAGAACACCAAAATTGAACGACAAACACCTTGGGGGAGCGGACATGCTCCCCCTTCTCGTCTTTTCCATTCGGAGCCCAAACGTCTGGAGCTAAAGCCATGCGCATACAATCATTTTGCATCGGAGCGGGCCTGTCGTTTTGCTTCATGATCGTGGCAGCGACCGCCCAGTCGCCGGCGCCCAAAATATGGGACATCAAGCTTGGCACGCCGATCAGCGCATTGCCGCTCGATCAATTTGTCGATCCGGCCTGCGGGACCAATGGCGGCCCGCCGGCGCGCGTGCTCGCAAGCTTCGCCGACTTTTCGCAATGCGCGGTCGAGCGCTCGACCGGACTGCGCGAAGTCTGGTTCCGCTATGACGATGAAATGGAGTATGTCGCGCGTGCCCGGCGCTCGGACGTCATGATCAAACAATACCGTGCAAATTCGCTCGCCGGACAGCCTATCGTTACTTCGTTCTTGTTCGATGCAGAGGGGCGCGTTCAAGGCTATCGGATCGTCAACGACCCGCGCGTCGACAGCCAAACCCGTATCGCAGCCTTTGGAATAGCCGACGTCCTCAAGGGCGTGGCGGGCCTTGGATTGAACTGCACGGACCTGCCTCTTGCCGAAGGCGAACGTCCGATCGAGGATTGGTTCATCAAGCAAATGTGCGAAAAGGCCGCCGACGGACTGGTGACAAAAGTCGAGGCCCGTCGCTATTTCAAACCCGGGCAATTTGCGGTCGACCCCAACGACAACCGCCTCACCGACAACCTGTTTGAAAGTTCCGCACGTCTTGAGGTCTATCGACCGGGCCCGGCCGCCGCGCGTTGAGCGTGGTATTTCGAGTAATCGAAATTGCCCCGGGAGATGACGATGGGTACCCGAAGGAACGTGATCGCCACGGCATTGCTGGCCGCAGGCATGATCGTTAGCCATTCCAATGTCGGCTCAGCGCAGAACGAAGCCCGAGTGAAACTCGGGATGGAAACGTGGAAATCGGCCGGCTGCCCGGATTGTCATGGCCCGTTTGCGGACGGAGACAAGCAGCGCGAGGATTCACCAAGTGGCCCAAACTTGCGCGAGCGAACGCACCATACCGCCGAGACCTTGAAGACAGTTATCGGTTGCGGCCGGCCCGGATCCGATATGCCGTCATTCGAAGACGGCGCCTATACGACCCGGCAATGCTACGGCCGGGACCTTGGCGATGCGCCGGGCAACATGTATCCGCCGCCCGCCAAACTGACCGCGGACCAGATCGATGCCATCGCGACCTATCTGTTGGCACGCGTCATCGGGCGCGGGCCGATCAGCAAGAAGGAATGCCTCGCCTACCATGACGAGGAACAGAAATCCTTGTGTAACGATTTCAAGTAGCGGTTTTCGGCAACAAGAGTCTTCACGGGCTAATCGAGTTATCCGGCATCATCGCGCCCCTGAATGTTGTGTTGGCTTGGTTGGTGTTGCCCAGTATTGCCGAACGAAATATCGAGCGACTGAAATCGGCCCCGGAGAAATCGGAGCCGGTGAAGTCGACAAGGTAGAAGGTCGAATCGGGCAACACCGCGCCGCCAAGATTGACGTCGCGCATAATGGCCAGCGTAAATTCGACGTTTTCACCCGAAACGCCGCGCATATTGGCGCGCAGCATGCGGGCTTGGTGAAAATTGGCCTCGGTCATTTTGGCATTGACGAAGCTCGCTTCATTGAGAAGCGCGCCTTCGAAGTCGGTTTCCTTCAGGTTCGTGCCGTCGAGCTTGCCGCCGGTCAGACGGATGCTGCCCAACAGGGCTTCGGTCAAATCGGCTCCGGTAAAATCGGCCCGTCCGGCCTCAGCCTCGAACAGCATGGCGCTATTCATTTTTGCGTTTGTAAAGTTGGCCTGGATTATATCGGTTTTGTTGAGGTTGGCTTCCGTAAGGTTGGCGCCGGAAAAATTGGCTCCACGCAAGTTCGATCGGTGAAAACTTGCGTCGGTCAGATCGGCGCCCGACAAATTGGCACCGGCCAGATTTCGCCGCTTGAGGTTGGCGCCGGCGAGGTTGCAGCCCGGACAATCCTTCGATTTACCAGCGATAAAATCGGCAGCAGTTTGCGCCCACGCAGGCGTACCGGGGCCAACATAAGAAATCCATATGGACATCAAGAACACCGAAAGCGACATCGTTTTACGCATAGGTCCCTCGTAGAGTTAGTTTGCTGTTGCAATAGCCTGCGCCCGTGCCACCACGGCGGGCGACGCCATGAAAAGCCGCTCGACCATGGACTGGACGTCGGTCCCGCTGACGAAATTGAGTTCAAGATCCATCTTGGCGCCCTCCGCAATAAGCGCGGGATCGCGTCCGGCGGCCGAAACAGCCTGGCGCAAAGTCTGTACGATACGCGGATCAATGCCGGGCGGCGCCACCAGGGGCCGCCCCATGGACTGACGTGAGAAAATCATCTCCAACACCTGACGATCATCCGGCTTTGTCACGAAATCCGTCACGATTGGAACCTGGGCCAGTTCCTTGTGTTTGTCGAGAGCGAGCTGCAGCAGAATCTTGAGCCGGCCCGATTGCAATTCGCTCCTGTTTCCCGAGCGAGCGACGCCCCAAGAATAGCCTACGATACCGTCAAGCTCGCCACGCTCGACCGCGAGCATGATCTCCTGGGTGCCCGGATAGCCGGCAATCGCCTTGAGCCGGGTTCCGAGCAGCCCATTCAATGCAGCCGTGAAAACGTGTTGATCGCCGCCGATGCCGGTCGATCCGACGTTGAGGTGCGCACCAGACAAAATGTTCTGCAGCGACGTCGCGGGGCCGGGATCCCGGACAAAGAAGCCCGATACTTCATTGTTCATACTGCCGAGCCAGGCAAATCTGGTCGAATCGAACTTTCCTTGCGCAGCGCTGCCGCCGAGCAACGGTTCCATCGCGACCCCGCGGCCCAGGATCGCAATCTCGGTCCCGTCGCGGGGTGCGGCATTGAACAGATAGTTTGCAAGATTGAGCGAACCCGCGCCGGGGCGGTTTTGGGGAACGATTGTCGGATTGCCGGGTAAGTATTTTCCCAGATGCCGCGCGAGAAGCCGGCCATAGGTGTCATAACCAAATCCGGTTGGCGAAAAGCCGATCATTATCTTGATCTGCTTGCCTGCAAACGAAACTTCTGTTTGTGCCAGAGATTCGGCGGCGGACGACGCGACAACAAGGCATGCCGAAACACATGCCCGGATGATCGACGCAAGCCGCATAAAATCCTACTCCGCTGCGCGCGCCACCTGCATCCCATCAAGATGCGCGATGACTTCCTCCGTATGCATCACGTCGGCATATTTGTGATGCAGGTCGAATAGGTTCACCTTGTGCGTCAGTTCCGCGCGATCATAGGTGCACTCTTCGGCGATCGTGACGTGGAACCCGGCGGAATGCGCATCGACCGCACTCGCCCGCACGCATCCCGACGTACTCTCGCCGCAGACAATGACGCTCGACACTTCGAGGAGCGTGAGATGCGAGGAGAGCGGCGTGCCCTGGAATATCGAGGCACGCTGCTTGGTGATGAGAATGTCTGCCGGCTCGATCTGGAACTCATGAAAGATCGCGTAGGCATCGGGCTCGGGTCTTGCACGCTGGTTCTTGGTCGAGACGGCCCCGACCGGACGGTTGTTCGCCCGCGTTTCCTGCGTGCAGAAAAATATCGGGATGCCGGCCCGTCGTGCCGCTGCGATGAGCCGCTTGGTCGGCTCGATCGCGCGATAAGCGAAGATCCCGCATGTATTGGGAAATTGATCATTGATCTCGATCGGCGGACGTGGCCCGCCGCGATACGCAAGATCATAAAAATCAATCGCCAACAACGCCGGTCTTGCGCCCACGAAGGTTTCACGCCGCCATCCCGCATAGAGCCGCAGATCGGCCTCCGGGATTACGTCCTTCCAACAATGGTCGTTGAACTTCTCCACGGAAGCCATGCGGGTCTCCTTTAATTCTGCATGTCGATGCGCCGGAATTTTTGAACCCGCTGGCCGGTGTTCACCTCCGCCGTATAGATGTTGCCGCCCTTGTCGACCGTGACGTTGTGGACGGCCACAAATTGCCCAGCCTGGCGCCCGATCTGGCCGAAGCGGCCGACGGTTTCCATCTTCTTGCGATCCACGATGCGGACCTCGCCGTTCGCGCCATCGACCATATAGATGAATTTCTGGTCGGCATCGGGCGAGAAGGCAATCTCGTAAACCGAGCCCGTCATCCGGGTCTGCTTCTCGAAGAAGTGCTCGGTCACGAACGTGCCATCCTTGCGGAAGACCTGCAGGCGGTCGTTGGTGCGGTCGCACACATAGACGAGCCCATCCTTGGCAATCCGCACGCAGTGCACCGGATTGCCGAACTGCTGCGACACCGGCTTTGCCGGGTCATAGGGCGGCGTTTTTTCGTCGCTCGGCTTCTTTCCATAGGCGCCCCAGTGGCGCTTGTAGGCGCCGGTCTCGGAATCGAACACCACCACGCGCCGGTTGGTGTAGCCGTCCGAGACGAAGACTTCCTTTGCGGCCACATCGACCGCGATATCAGATGGCGAGCCCAATCGGTCGGTCGCGTTGCTGTCCGGTCCGGTGATCGGCTTGCCGATCTGCATCACGAACTTGCCGTCCATCGTGAACTTGAGAATTTGCCCGTCCTTACCGTCGCTGCCGGCGAGCCAGACGAAATCGTTGTCGTCGATGAAGATGCCGTGCTCAGCCGTTGGCCAATTGTAGCCCTGACCGGGACCGCCCCAGTGGGAGACCAGGTTACCGGACTGGTCGAATACCAGCACCGGCGGCGGCTTCACGCAGCAACGCACCGGCGGCGGGTTGCGCTC
>DATGVJ010000422.1:0-18573 GCA_035300505.1 Xanthobacteraceae bacterium | reverse complement strand
GTCGTTTCGGAGATCAACATGACGAAGCTTGCCCGCCGCAAATTCATACATCTGGCCACGGGTGCCGCGACGCTGCCGATCGTTTCTCGCATCGCGAAGGCACAGGCCTATCCGTCCCGGCCGATTACAATCGTGGTGGGTGCGGCAGCGGGTGGGCCGACGGATACAATCGGACGCATCGTTACGGAGCGCATGCGCAACGTGCTCGGCCAGACTATCGTTATCGAAAATAATGGCGCCGCTGCCGGCAGCATCGCACACGGCCGTGTCGCTCGTTCGGCTCCTGACGGTTACACGCTCAGCCTCGGACATTGGGGAACGCATGTCGTTAACGGCGCGGTCTATTCGCTAACCTACGACACGCTCAAGGATTTCGAGCCGGTCGCGCTTATCTCGGTCAGTCCCTATTTCATCGCGGGCAAGAGCAGCCTGCCGGTCAATGACCTCAAGGAACTCGTCGCCTGGATCAAGTCCAACGGCGACAAAGGCACCCAAGGAACATCCGGCGCCGGCAGCCCCGCCCATGTCGGCGGGGTTCTCCTTCAGTCCATCCTCGGCACGCGCTGGGTGTTCGTTCCGTATCGCGGTGCCAATCCGACGATGCAGGCGCTGCTTGCAGGCGAGTTCGATTGGACTTTCACAACGCCGGATCAAGGTCTGGCACAATTTCGTGCCGGCCGCGTGAAACCCTACGCGATCGCAGCGAAGAGCCGCATGAGGCACGCACCCAATGTTCCGACCACCGACGAGGCCGGGCTGCCGGGCTTCTACCTGTCATACTGGCACGCTCTGTGGACGCCCAAGGGCACGTCCAAGGAGATCGTCGCGAAACTCAATGCGTCCATCGTTGCGGCCTTGGCCGAGCCCGCCGTGCGCCAGCGCCTCGATGAGCTCGGCCAGGAAGTTTTCCCGTCTGCCCAACAGACGCCAGAGACGCTCGGCGCCCTGCAGAAGGCCGAGATCGACAGATGGTGGCCGATCATTAAGTCGGCGAACATCAAGGCGGAGTGATTTCAGCATTCTGGGCTGTATGAAATGGGGCGTTCACGTCGTGTTGCGATTTTCTCACAGTTCGACTTCCGGCTTGGGTCCTTTTGAGAAATAGCCGGTACAGAAGCCAATATCAGTATCAATGAGCGAACCCGATGGACAAAATGACTAAACACGGAACCATTGCGGTCGTTCTGTTTCTGACTTTGACGATGCACGCCGGCGCACAGAACGCCACGCCTGCAACCCCCGAAGTTCTCCGCGTCACCCGCTACGCCGACGACGGCAATGCGGGTTCGCTGCGCTGGGCCATCGAGCAGAGCAACTTGGCGCCGGGGCGTTGGCGCATCGAGATCGTCGCGAACGGCACGCCGCCCTATGTCATCAAGCCGGCGTCGCCGCTGCCGCCGGTCAAGGGACCGGTTCAGATCGAGGGCGCCGCCTGGAAGAAAACCGGTGACTTCATCGTGCTCGACGGGTCGGCCTACGTCGAAAACAAGGGCACGCAAACATGCCCCGGTGCGATTCCCGGACAATTCGGCGCCAACGTGCGCACAACCACCCATCCCGGCTTGGCGCTGGTCGAAACCCGAGGCGTCGACATCAGCGGGCTCGAAATTCGCAACTTCTGCATCGGCGTGCTCATCCACCGCGCCAGCCACAACGTCATCCATGACAACCGTATCGCCGGCAATCGCGGCGGCGCCGGGGTGATGCTCACCGGCGACGATGGCAATGGGAATTCCACGCTCACGACGACGCTGAACAACCAGGTCATGCGAAATGAATTCATCGACAACGGCGACGGCCTGGAACTCACGCGCGGCGCCGCGTTCAATCTGGTGGCGAACAACCTGTTCCGCTCGACGCCCGCCAACCCGGAGCCGTCGCAGGGCATCGAAGTCCTGCAAGGTCACGACAACGTCATGGTGAGCAACCGCTTCGAAGGATATTCCGACGGCATCCAGGTGAATTCCGGCAACCGCAATTACATCGGCTTCAACACATTCACCGACAACGCCTTCGCGTTGAGCATGACCGGCGTTGGCAATGTCATCGAGGGCAACTTCATCTTTGGCAATGCGGTGGGCATTGCGATGCGTCCAACGCCGGTCCCGACGCGGGCGCGCATCACCCGCAATGCCATCTACGGCAATGGTCAACCGATCGAGAGATGCTGGATGGGCGGCAGTTGCGATCCGAACATCCGCAAGGGCGGCATCGTATTCGGCTCGCCCGGCAACGCGCACATGGGCTACGTAGGCAATCGCGCCTTCGGCGTGCCGCTCGATCCGGCGAGGCGCGTGAAAATTTGTCCGGATGGCGCGCCGAATTGCGATGGACCACCCAATGATGGATTGACCCCGCCGGTTCTCGACAACGTGCGCAGGACCGGAACCCATGTCACGGTGCAAGGCCACGTGCAAGGCAGCCCATCGTCGCGATTTGCAGTGGAAGTTTTCGGGAACCGACAATCGGGCGGCACGGAAGGCGAAACATTTCTGGGCGAGGTCGTGACGACATCCGATCCAAACGGACAGGCCCGGTTCACGTTGATGCTGGAGCCCACGCTTCAAGTATTGCCGGCATCCTTCACCGCGACGGTCACCTCCGCCGCAGGGGCAACTTCGGAGTTCAGCAAACCCGTCGGCTTGTCGGAATAGGCGTTTCCATCCGCCAACTGCCATTGCAAGGCGAGGTGCCGCCCGGCCGGATCCATGATAGGGTATTTTCTGTTCACCCCGCCGAGCGAGATGCCTGCCGACACCAAAGATCCCCGCATCACCTATAATCCCGACCAGTGCGGCGGCCGCCCGTGCATTCGGGGCATGCGCATTCGTGCCAGCGATATCCTGGAGATGCTGGCCAACGGCGTGACCGAGGCACAGATATTGACAGACTTTCCCGACCTCGAGGTCGATGACATCAAGGCTTGCCTTCGACTGGCCGCAGCTCGGGTCGATACCGTCCGTGATCTGGACCATGCGGGCTCGGAAGCCTTGGGCTAAAAGGGGACATCTGGTGCTGGCCACGCCGATAACGCCGGCCCGCGGCTTGGGGCCGAGGTCACTTCCGCGCATCGCCAACTCAAGCTATTCTGAAGAACCTGGTGTGGAGATTTTCTAGAATGGCCAAGCTCGTTTTTGGAATGAACCAGTCCTTGGACGGCTACGTCGACTTCCTTGGATTTAGGCCTAGCCCCACACTCTTTCGCCACTTCATCGAGCAAGTGCGTGGCTTGACTGGCAGTGTCTACGGTCGCCGCATGTACGAGGTGATGCGCTATTGGGACGAAGACCATCCTGAGTGGGACCCGGAGGAACGCGACTTCGCAGCGGCCTGGCGGAGCAAGCCGAAGTGGGTCGTGTCGCGCTCGTTGAAGTCAGTCGGTTCCAACGCCACTCTTGTCGATGATGACCTCGCTGCGGTGATGAGTGGGTTGAAGGCTCAGCACGTTGGGGAGATTGAAGTTGCCGGACCAGACTTGGCACGAAGCCTGACCGACCTTGGTCTCATTGATGAGTACCAAATCTACCTCCACCCCGTCGTGCTTGGCCGCGGCAAGCCATTCTTCGCCGGACCCCGGCCGCCGCTCCGCCTCGTGGCCGGCGATCGCATTGGCGAGGACGTGATGAGGTTGAGGTATGTTCCCGCTTAATCGCGCGACTTGTCCAAGGGACTGCGTCGACGCGTAAGGTCAGTTTCGGGTCAAAACCGGATAAACTCGCAGCGAGCATTTCTTGACCGCAGTATAACAATAACCGGACTCAAAGACATACGCTTTCAGCCGCGGGACTTTAAGTGAAAAGAGCCGTCGCCTGAGTTGCGCTTCCTAACCGGCCTCGGCGCGAACCAGACGGTTCATCATTCTGATCACGGTCAGAGCATGCTACCCCGTTCAGAAATCAGGCTTGCTGGCGATGGGGATTTGGTAGTCGAACAGATGCTGGTTATTCTCGGCGCAAATCTCCTCGCCCATCTTCTCCTGCACCCGCCGATAGCGGCGGACCCCCCACCAAGGCTCATTGAACGCGTCAGGGTCCTCCACGGTGATCGTTACTTGCAGTGTCTTGCCCTCCTCGACCATTTTCCAGCGCTCGACTACATGCAGCTTGGTGGTATGCGGGGTGCGATAATTGTCCAAGAACGTCTTGTCGTTCATGCCGATGGTATCGACGACAAGCATGTCGCCTTCGTAATGGCCGACCGATTCGCCATACCACGTCGACTTCGGGTTCTCCGAGTGCGGCACATTGAGATAGATCCGCCGCACCTGCGCGTCGCCGGAGTAGATCATCGCGACCTGCTTCGGAGTCTGGATGAAGTAAACCGGCCGCACCGGATAGGTCAGAAAGCCCGGAACGCCGGCCGCTGCGCAGCTTGAGCGCGCCGTGTAGCCGATCTTTCCTGCGAGGACTTCGTCATTGTCCTTTTTCATCCACTCCTTGACCCACGGCTTGAGATTGGGATTGCTCAGATCGCCCATACGGTAGGTCGGCTGCCCACCCACGTTGTTCGGCACGTAGCGATGGGCCGGGTCCTGCCTGATCGGCGACGGCTTGCCGGGAACCGGCGTCAGGTCGCCGACCGCCACCCATCCGACTTGATTGGACGAGAAATCGGGGACGGAGGTGATCCGTTGCGCCGTCACCTCGCCGCTCGTCCCGACACAGATGAGGCCAGCCAGCCCGCCCGCGAGACACGCCTCTCTCAAAGCGAATGTGGACATCGTTGCGCTCCTCATGCATTGCTCACTGACCGGCTTGGTCGCCACAGGACGTGCCTCCACCCACTTGATGCTCCGTCCTGGGCGAAGGTGCTCATGCAATTGAGCGCCGCCATCCTACGTCATCATCGTTTCGTCGTCACTACGGTTGGCCGCTTGGGCTTGTTAGGGCAATGATTGAGGGAGTGTGAGGCATGAAGACTTTGGGTTTCATCGGCACCGGCGGGATGGGCAGCGGCATGGCGGCCAACCTGATCAAGGCGGGCTATCGCCTGGTCGTGCACGATCTCAATCGCGAGCAAGCCAGGGGACTGGAGAGCCAAGGCGCACAGTTCAAGGACTCGCCCAAAGCCGTAGCCGAATCGGGCGAGCTCGTGCTTTCGATGCTGCCGAACAACGATGCAGTCAGGGCCGTCGGCCTCGGCAAGGGTGGGCTCGCCGAGGCGACCACCGGCACGAAGGTGTGGATCGATTTCAGCAGCATCGATAAGGAGACCATCGTCGGCGTCAGCGGTGAGCTCAACAAAAAGGGGTGGACTGTCGTCGATGCTTCCGCCGGCGGTGTCGAGGAGGTCGCGGCGGCTGGTGAACTGGCGCTCTGGCTTTCCGGCTCCAAGGCCTTGTTCGACGAGCATCAGCCGATATTCAAGGCGATGGGAAAATCGATTCTTCACGTCGGCGAACTCGGCAATGCCAAGCTCGTCAAGAACGCCATGGCGATGTTGGCCGCTGTCCAGCACCTGGGCTTTGTCGAAATCTGCAGTTGGCTCAGGAAGGGCGGTCTCGACGAGGCCACCTTCCAGGCCATTATCAAGAACTCTCAGCAGGATTCGGTGGCAACCCGGCGCATCACGGAAATTTTAGTGAGCCGCAAGTACAAGCCGCGCAAGTCCTGGATGCCAAAGGACGTGGGCTTCGGGCTCGACATGGCACGCGAGATGGAGGTCCCGATGCCGTTTGTCAGCCTTGCGTACCAGATGTTTGCTATCGCACAGGCGACGGGCCAGGACGGCTATGAGGCGACGGGCATTGCCTGCAACGTCTACGACCTGATCAACGGCAATAAAAGTAAGCCGAGCTGAGGGCGCGGTTGGTGCCCAATCATCATTTGCCGCACGCGGTGATTGTAGCCCACGAATTCGCCGCAGACCGGCTGCCCGAACTGTGATGGCTTATTTTTTCAGCTGCCGAGCGAGACGTCCATGCCTGCAGAGACCAGGAATCCGCGTATTACCTATAATCCCGACCAGTGCGGCGGCCGCCCATGCATCGCGACTTCGGCCAGCCCGTCATGTACCACGGCACCCTTCATCGACCGTAGCGTCGCAAGTGCCACTGCGAGCTGCGGGCGGCCTTCGTGTGGCCATGCCCGTGCCGGACGAAGACGAGGAGTGGATTGCGGCACGGCAGAACATGGCGGGATAAGCCGGGAATTACGACGCCGCGGTGCGGACGCTGGGCCAGGAACAGACGCAACGTCAGACACGGGTGCGGGACATGTCTTCATCGGAATCGGAAGCAAACTTTTCAATAAGAAAATCCACAAACGCTCGAATTCTTGGCTTTGCAATATTTGTCTTGACGTAAAGGGCATGCGCGGAAAGAGCTTCATCGTGGCGAAACTGCTTCAAGAGCGGCACCAATTCGCCCCGGCGAATAAATGGGCGCGCGCGATGTTCTGCCATTCGAAAAATCCCGGCACCCATCATTGCAAATTGATAAAGGGCCATCGCGTTGTTTGACATGAAGCGGCCACGCACCTTGACGTGACGCACTACCCCATCCACTTCGAAGGGCCAGCGGTTCAGGACATCATGCTCCTCGTCCCATAGGAGACAATTATGATTCAAGAGATCATCAGGGGTCTTGGGCTGGCCTTGCTCCGCGAGGTAGGCTGGAGAAGCAACGATGACGCGGTGCATCTCTCCGATCTTTCTGGCAATCGGCGATGAATCCGTGAGCCGCCCGAGCCTGATTGCCACATCGATTTTCTCCTCGATCAGATCGACGTGCTGATCGGTGAGTGACAGATGCACTCTGATATTTGGATAGCGGGCCATGAACTCAGGAAGAAGGGGAACCAGTGGGTCCAGTCCCCAGAGCACGGCGGTGCTCACCCGCAGGGTGCCGACAGGTTGCTTATCCGACGTAACCGATCGCTCTGCTTCTGCAATCTCCTCCAGAACCCGTCGACAGGCTTGCAGGAAAATGACGCCCTCGTCCGTAAGACTGATGCGACGAGTAGAACGGTGCAGAAGAGAGGTACCAAGCCGCTGTTCGAGGCGCAAAACCGCGCGGCTCACGATGTTTTGGCTCACGCCAAGCTCGGTTGCTGCTGCCGTAAAACCCCCTGCATCGGCGACTGCCTGAAATGCCTTCATTTCGGATAGCTTGTCGAGCATTTATCCACATTTAGCATAAGTGTTATTCGGTATTGCAAGATTATCGCAGGAACGGAATTAATGTAAGTTTGGTTTTGGCGGTTTGGCGGAAGTTTGGCGGTTTGGCGGTTTGGCGGAAGGGCGAAATTCCCCAATTTGGGGCCAGCAAACAACTGGGAAATAGTCTGACTGCCGCTACTTCGAGGAGGATATTGATGAAAATCGATCGCCGCGAATTTCTGCATCTCGCCGCAGGCGCTATAACCCTGCCGGCTGTTTCGCGCATCGCAAGGGCGCAAACCTACCCCTCGCGGCCGGTGCGAATGATTGTGCCATTTGCAGCCGGCGGCCCTACTGACACATTTGCACGGCTGATCGCTCAATTGCTCAGTGAGCGTCTCGGAAAGCAATTCTACGTCGAGAACATCACTGGTGCCGGTGGCAATACTGGCATCGGCCAGGCAGCGAAGGCCAATCCCGATGGCAATACCATACTCATTGCCTACAGCTCTTATGTGACGAATCCGACTCTCTACACCAAGATTCCTTATGATCCTTATAAGGACTTCGATCCGGTAACGCTTGCAGTGACCTCAACTAACGTCTTCAGCGTCAACTCTTCCGTGCCGGCAAAGACCGTCAATGATCTCGTTGACCTCATTCGCGCCAGTGCCGGCAAATATAGCTACGCTCATGGTGGGGTGGGGACCCCGTCACATCTAACGGGCGAACAATTTCGCTTGTCGCTCGGTCTCGACCTCGTGCCCGTACCCTATAATGGCGGAGGTCCGATGAGCGCTTCGGTGGTCGCCGGTCACACACAGATTGCCTTCAATCCGCTTGCGCCCGCCTTGCCGCAGATCAAGGCGGGAAACATTCGTGCGCTCGCCGTCACAAGCAAGGCGCGCTCGGAGTCGTTGCCTAACGTGCCAACGATGATGGAATCCGGCTATCCAAACATAGCAGGAGACACGTGGGTTGGAGTTCTTGTTCCGGCCGGCACCCCGAAGGAAATCATCGCGCTACTCAATCGCGAAATCATCAACAGTGTTACGCACCCGAACATGAAGGAGCGCTTGGCGACGCTCGGCTTCGAGCCGGTTGGTGACACTCCGGAGGAATTCGCCAAGCAAATCAAATTCGAGATCGAGACGTGGGGCAAGGTGATATCGAGACGTGGGGCAAGGTGATAAGGGCTGCAAACATCAGGCTCGAATAAAGCCTGCTATTGTCGTTCGCGACGACTGCAATGGCCGAATTGCTCAAACCGAGCAGATTTGGTCCGCAGTCCCCTCGATAGCGACCGTGAAACTGGAATCCTGGATTGCACGCCGTAGGCCAGCTGGACTCATGCGGCGCAGCGAGACACCGGCTTCCTCAGTGACTCCTGGTTGCCAGGCCCATGCATTGGCGATGGATTCGGCCGGCCGCCGTCGATTCGACGCCGATGCGCTGACCACACAACGCATCGGAACCAAAAAAACCGGCCGTCACGACCCTTTCGTACACAACCCAAGTGGAATTGCTTTCGGTAAAGCTTCGATGCTGCCGACGAGTTGGCCGCTTTCCGTGCCTCGAAGGCGCAAACATTTCGCACGATCACGGCTTGCATCGTGCCCGGGCCCGATCGCCGGCGTCGGGCCTCCCGTCCTTGCGACTGCCTATGATGTCTACTGGCATGATGGATTGCGAGAGCTACATCGAGGAAGGCGCCACGTTTGCATCCCTGCGTTTTCGGACTACACTGACCATGCATTACGTCCACCCGAAGGAGGCACCACTCATGAAATACCCGGTCGCACTCGCCGCGATACTCTCGACCGCCGCCCTGGCAACTGCCGCCAGCTTTCCGCAGCGCGTCCACTACATAGACCACGACAAGGTTGCGGCCGCCTTCGTCAAGGGCGGGCGCATCATCGAGGATCAAGGCCTGATCGTCATCGCCCAACGCGTCGTGGGGCGCGGCTCCGAGATGCACGACGACACCAACCACGTGTTCATCATCATGGACGGCGAAGCGGAGTTCATCACCGGCGGCAAGCTGGTCGCCCCGAAGGCAACCGAGCCCGGCCAGACGCGCGGGACCGGCATCGAGGGCGGCATGAGTCATCGTCTGGCCAAGGGCGACGTGATCACGATCCCCGCCAAAACCCCGCACCAGTGGAAGGACACGTCGAAAACCGGCTCGATCGGCTACTACGCGGTGAACTTCGTTTCTCCCCCCCGTTTTCCGGCGGGTGTCCGCTACATAGACCACGACAAGGTTACGGCCGCCTTCGTCAAGGGCGGGCGCATCCTCGAGGATCAAGGCTTGATTGTCATCGCCAACCGCGGCATGCAGCGCGGCGCCGAAATGCACGACAACACCAACCACGTGTTCGTCATCATGGATGGCGAAGCGGAGTTCATCACCGGCGGCAAGATGGTCAACCCGAAGGTAACCGACCCCGGCCAGACGCGCGCGACCGGTGTCGAGGGCGGGCAGAGTCATCATCTGACCAAAGGCGATGTGATCACGATCCCCGCCAAGACCCCGCACCAGTGGAGGGACACCTCGAAAACCGGCTCGGTCGGCTACTTCGCGGTGAATTTGGAGAGCAATTGACGAGCCGGCGAGTACCCAACTTCTTGCACGGAATAAGACGCGGACCGTAGGGTGGGTAAAAGCGCGCAAATCGTGAACTCAATACAAACTCGATCTTTCGTGAGCGCGCTTTTGCCCACGCGTCTTGCGGAGGTGCCAAACTCACTCACCTCGTATGTTGCGCCAACGACGCGTGGGCAAGGCGCCACGACAGCACGTTACTTGATCGAACATTGTGCCAGGCGCTATGCCCACCCTACGTCACATCGGCGAGGTTGAGAGTCTAGAAGCTCCGTTGGATTGAAAGAAAAACCCCGCCGGGGGGAAGCGGGTTTTCCTAACTGGGCGGCTGGGGATCGGGGGAGGGATCAATGGCCGCCTGTTATCTAGTCGTACCAAGTGCCTGATAGGTTCAAGTCGTCTGTCGAATTAAACGTCCCGCCGACGTCGCTAGCGGATGTGGAATTCGCCTATCGGGATCTATGGAATCTTGGATCAATCCATCTTGATGCCTGTGGTCTGAAGAACTCCAGCCCACTTCGCAATCTCGGCCTTCAGGAGACGTGCAAATTCATCCGGAGTTGCAGTGACGGTCTCAAAACCAAGGGTCGCCAACCGCTCCTGCACATCAGGCGGCGCAACCGCTGCGGCGATTTCCCGATTGAGTAACCGGATGATATCCATTGGGGTTTTGGAAGGGACGAGCACGCCAACCATCGCCTCGCATTCCACGTCCGGATAGCCCGCCTCGCGAAAAGTCGGAATAGCTGCCAATCCCTTCAGTCGGTTCCTGCCACCGACGGCAAGTGCCCGCAGCTTGCCTTCCTGATGTTGAGGGATGGTGGCTGCGCCCGATCCAAACGCAAGCGGCGTGTGGCCGGCAACCACCGCCGCGATAGCCGGGCCTCCACCCCCAAAGGGTACGTGCACCAGGTCAAGCTTCAGCGATGTCCGGAACAATTCGCCCGTCAGATGCGCACCCGTGCCAACTCCCGCCGAACCATAGCTGTATTTGCCCGGATTGTTTCTGATAAGGACAACGAGCTCTTGCACCGTCTGGGCGGGAACCGACGGATGGACTGCGAGCACCTGCATTGTCGTCGCTGCGATTGCCACTGCATCGAAGTCTCCCACCGGATCATAGGGAAGTTTGTTGTAAAGGGTCGCATTTGCGGCGAATGCGACAGCATCGATAAAAAGAATTGTGTAACCGTCCTGCGCTGCCTGCGCGGCGCGACCCGCCCCGACGTTACCGCCTGCGCCCGGCACATTTTCAATGTAGAACTGCTTTCCCAATCTTTCGGATAATCTTTGTGCGATGATGCGGGCGATAATGTCGGTCTGGCCGCCGGGGGCCAAGCCAACAATGATGCGCACCGGCCGCGACGGATAGGCTTGTGCTCTTGCAATCCGCGACATAGCCGGCAGCGCGGCGGCGCCGGCGGCCAGATGCAGGAATTTGCGGCGGGGAAATTTCATGAATCCTCCCATGCGTCGCCCCACGCAGAGTGCGCGACGCCTGTGTCATTGAATTCAGGCATGGAAGCTGATAAATCCGTATCGCCCAGTACATTCCACTTGGACAATCCTCCCATGTGGGGCGATCCTAATCCAAAGACGACGCGACGGATCCGGCTTTCTCGAATCGCATAAGAGCAAAAGACGCAAGGTTCCGCATTCGTGTAGATTTCACAGTCATCAAGACTGACTGAACCCAGAACATGCTGGGCCTGCGAAATGGCCACCACTTCGGCATGCCGGGTGACGTCGCCGTCACGCGCGACCCTGTTGGTCGCCTCGGCCACGATCACGTTGTCGCGACAAATCACTGCCGCATAAGGGTACTCGCCGACCTTGCCGGCTGCCTTTGAAAGGCCGATGCAATGCGCCATCATCAGCAGATCGGTTTTCTCGCTGGTCATCCACGCCCCCCAATGATCGACGCAGCCAATCGCCAGCCATATGCCGGCTCCACGTCTCAGCCCGGCGTGATCCTACCGACGACGGAACACAACAGCAGCAACAAATTCAAACCGCGGGGCTTGCCTCCGCCGCCGCGCGACGTCAGATGTATGGGTCATGCCACACGAAGCCGCCATAGAGGTCTACGATCTGGTCAAGGTCTACGGGACCACGCGGGCCGTCGACGGCATTACATTTTCGCTCGCACGGGGTTCGATCACCGGTCTTCTCGGCGGCAACGGTGCCGGCAAGACGACGACAATCGCCATGATACTGGGGCTGATAACGCCGACGTCAGGGTCTGCCCGCGTGTTCGGCGCCGCGATGCCACTTGAGCGCTACCAGGTGCTGCACCGCATGAATTTCGAAAGCCCCTTTGTCGACATGCCGCACCGCCTCACAGTGCGGCAGAACCTCAACGTTTTCGGCAAGCTTTATGCGGTTGACGGTTTACCGGAACGCATCGCGCGCCTGACACGCGAACTCGACCTTACCGAATTCATCGACCGCCCGACCGGCAAACTCTCCTCAGGACAAAAGACCCGGGTGGCGCTTGCCAAGGCTTTGATCAACTCACCCGACATCCTTCTCCTTGATGAGCCGACCGCATCGCTTGATCCCGACACCGCGGACTGGGTGCGCGGGCACCTCGAGCGCTACCGGCAGGAGCGTGGCGCAACCCTATTGCTCGCCTCCCACAACATGGCGGAAGTCGAGCGCCTCTGTGAACGCGTCATCATCATGAAGCGCGGCCACATCGAAGACGATGATTCACCGCCGCATCTGCTTGCCCGCTATGGTCGCGAGAACCTGGAAGAGGTTTTCCTGGATGTCGCGCGCGGGCGCGGTGAAGCGGCGCGGGACGCAGCCCAATGA
This sequence comes from Xanthobacteraceae bacterium, assembly GCA_035300505.1. GTDB lineage: Bacteria > Pseudomonadota > Alphaproteobacteria > Rhizobiales > Xanthobacteraceae > VAZQ01. Next base: position 6,053 of record DATGVJ010000422.1, on the reverse strand, counting down.
GCGAGCAATCCGCCAGCGCATCCGCATTGCAACGCGTCGGCGCGATGGTTCTGCGCTATGTCTATCTCTTGCGTTCATCGTGGTCGCGTGTCCTGGAACTTGTCTATTGGCCAGCGATCCAGCTCTTCGTCTGGGGGTTCCTGCAACTCTACATCACCCAGAATTCCGGATTCTTCGCCCGTGCCGGGGGCGTATTCATCGGCGCTGTCTTGATGTGGGACATCCTGTTTCGCGGGCAGCTCGGTTTCTCGATCTCGTTTCTTGAGGAAATGTGGTCGCGCAATCTCGCCAACCTGATGATCAGCCCCTTGCGCCCGATCGAATTCATATCGGCCCTGATGGTGATGAGCGTCATCCGTCTGGCGGTCGGGATGGTGCCGGTCACGATATTCGCGATCGTGTTTTTCGGGTTCAACCTCTATGGATTGGGCCTTTCGCTCGCGGCCTTCTTTCTTAACCTGATCCTGACCAGTTGGTCGGTCGGCATCGTGGTGTCCGGCCTGGTGTTGCGCAACGGCCTGGGAGCGGAAACGCTCGCCTGGACCGTCATGTTCGTCCTCATGCCGCTGACCTGCGTCTACTATCCGGTATCCGTGCTGCCGTCATGGCTGCAATGGATTGCGTGGCTGTTGCCGCCTACCTATGTATTTGAAGGGATGCGCGCCCTGGTGATGCAGGAAACCGTACGCGCCGACCTGATGGCGGAGGCGTTGGCGCTCAACGCCGTCTTTTTCGCAATTGCGGTCTTCGTGTTCCTGAAGCTGCTGGAGAGCGCCCGGCGTATAGGATCGCTGCTTCAAACCGGCGAATAGTAAAGAGCCCTGCGAAAACGGCCTTGGTTGCCCTTGAATGCCCATCCACCGCAAAAATTCGCAAGCTTTACCTGTTACCAACCCACCTTTGGTAGATTGACGCCATGCGTGAAACACGACACCCTGCACGGCAACGAGAAGCTCCGGGGGCTGAGGTTATGCCAATTGGCCAATTCGCGGGCGCGGCAGCTGCCGCACCCCAGGCACCGATGTTTGCCGCGCCAGCCTATTGGCTCTACGAGATGGGGCACGCAGCGCTCAATCCGGCACGCTCATTTGCCGATGCGGGACGTCTTCTATTCAAGAACCCTGTCAATCCCTGGACCCATACGGAGATCGGCAAGAATTTATCTGCCGCATGCGAACTGTTCGAGCGCTCGACCCGCCGCTATGCCAAGCCGGAATGGAACATCACTTCAACTTTGGTCGGTGCGGAGCGCGTGGCCGTGGAAATTGCCACGATTTGGGAACGCCCGTTCTGTCGGCTTCTGCATTTCAAACGCGACATTGGACATCCGCTGCGACGTCCGCAGCCGCGGGTCCTCATCGTGGCCCCGATGTCGGGACACTATCCGACACTGCTGCGCGGAACAGTCGAAGGCCTCCTGCCCAATAACGAGGTCTATCTCACCGAGTGGATAGACGCCCGGATGGTTCCGGTGTCCGAAGGCCGGTTCGACCTCGACGACTATATCGACTACCTGGTCTCGATGTTCCACCTGCTGCAGGGCGACGTCCATGTGGTCGCGGTCTGCCAGCCGTCGGTGCCGGTACTGGCCGCCATCGCCCGCATGGAAGCGGACGGTGACCCACACGTTCCGCATTCCATGGTCCTGATGGGCGGGCCGATCGACACGCGTGTCAACCCGACGGGAGTCAATACGCTTGCGGAGCGCCGCGGCATCGAATGGTTCCAGCGCAACGTCATAACGAAGGTCCCGTTTCCCAACCCGGGCTGCATGCGGGACGTCTATCCGGGTTTCTTACAACTGAACGGATTCGTCAGCATGAATTTCGAGCGTCATCTCGAGGCGCATCAGAATCTGTTTCGCAACCTCGTCAAAGGCGACGGCGATTCGGCACAGAAACATCGTGAGTTCTATGACGAGTACCTGGCCGTCATGGATCTTTGCGCCGAGTACTATCTTCAGACAGTCGAAAACGTGTTTCTCCGCCACGCGCTGCCGAAGGGACAATTGACACATCGCGGCATCACGATTGATCCTGCCAAGATCCGCCGCGTGGCCCTGATGACGGTCGAAGGTGAAAACGACGACATATCAGGCGTCGGCCAGACGCAAGCCGCGCACGCGTTGTGCACGAACATTCCCCATGACCGCAAGGCTCACTGGCTGCAGCCGGACGTGGGGCATTATGGCGTGTTCAACGGTTCGCGCTTCCGCGCCGAGATTGCGCCGCGCATTGCGGATTTCGTGCTGTCGAACAATAATGGATACGACCGCAATAACGGACACGACCGTGCATCGTCGTCACGCCCCAACGGCACCGCCGGCAAGGCTCCCCGCAAAGGGGCGCAGAGAAAATAGCAACGTGGAGATGCGGCTGGCATGTCTTGGCGCGCATGGCTCTTTCCTGAGCCGGTTCACGGCCCCGGCAAGCAATCAAGGAAACCGTCGAGCGAACAATCAGGCGCGCCGCTGACGATCGATATCCCGTTCGACGGGTCGACCTATCGGGTACGGTTGCGCCGTCATCCAAGAGCACGCCGCTATACGCTGCGTGTCGATGCTGCCGCACGCGATGCAATTCTCACCATGCCGACACGCGGCACGCTCAAGGCCGCCCGTGACTTCGCATTGAAACATGGTGGCTGGATCGCGGCACGGCTTTCGCGCCTTCCCAAAGCCGCTCCTTTTGCGGATGGCGCGGTGGTCCCGTTGCGCGGCGTCCCGCATCGTATCGAGCATCGGCCCGCCATGCGCGGGACCGTCTGGACCGAAACAGGCGAAGCCGGGAACCTGCTCTGTGTCACCGGCGGGGCTCCCCACATCGACCGGCGAATTGCGGATTTCCTCAAACGCGAAGCACGGCGCGACCTCGATGCCGCAAGCCGGCGTCACGCCCGCAGTATTGGCGTAACGATCAAGCGCATCTCGGTTCGCGACCAAACGAGCCGGTGGGGATCATGCTCGAGCAGCGGGGCGCTCTCATATTCCTGGCGATTGATTTTGACGCCCCCCTTGGTGCTTGACTATCTTGCGGCCCACGAGGTGGCGCATCTGGCCGAACTCAACCATTCGCCGCGGTTCTGGCGGCTGGTCCGGCAGCTCGCACCGGAATTCGAACGCGCCAAAACCTGGCTCGGCACACACGGCGGAGAACTACACCGCTACGGCGGCCCGATGTCGGAAGACGAAATCTAACCTCATCCCCAACCTCATCCCCTTGCCGCGTCGGGTTCAACCGCAACGATGCGCGTAATCCGCGGGACGCCGCCGATCTGGTATCGGTTGATCGCATCCTGCAGCAGCCGGTCCGCATTCGCGACGCGTTCATGTTGGCGCAGATGCTCCATCCAGGAATCCACCAGGAACGTCTCGACGAAGCGGCCATCGCGGGTGGCATCTTCATAGAGGCCCCAATCGAACCCGCCATCGCGGCGACGCACTTCGGCAAGTTTGAAAACCGCTGTCAGGAACACGTCGCGATTTTCAGGCGGCACGCGATATTCCACCGTGATCATCACAGGGCCGCGGTCGGTTTCCAAATCGCGCGTCACGATCGGCTCAGGCCAATGGATCGACGGCACGAAATCGAGACTGGTGCCGGGATGAAACCTCAGGCGCCACATCAGCAGCATTCCGAAGAAGGAGAAGGCGGCGGCCAAGAGCAGGGCGGCGCGAACGCTAACCAATGTGGCAACCTGCCCCCAAAGAAGACTGCCGAGGACCAATCCGCCGAACATGACGACGGCAACAACCGAGAGCCCCCGGCCACGCACCCAAACCGGCAGCGAGATCTGGGCAGAGGCATTGCAGATCGCCGACATCCCCATCCAGGAAAAACCTGCAATGAAGCTCGCCGCAAGAGCCGTATAGGGCTCCGGCGCCAAGCCAAACGATATGAGCGCGAGCGCGCTGCCGATCATGCAGCCGAATGCGAGCCGGTCCGCCCCAAACCGGCGCAGCAGCCAAGCAAGCACCATTGCGCCAACGGCCGCACCCGCGCCGATCGCTCCCAACAGCAAGCCGTAGAGCGATGGGCCGCCGCCAAGCACATTGCGCACGACCAAAGGCAGCAATGCCCAATACGCGCTCGCAGAGGCGACGAACACGATCGCCTGCGCGAGCGTCGCTGCAAGGAACGAATTGCGGCGCGCCTGCCGCAGGCTCGCACGTAGCGCAGCCGCAAATCGCTCGAGCGGCAAGCGTCGTGCCGCCTCTTGGGGAGGCCGCCACCACACAACCGCGGCGATCAGGGCGAGCCCGCTCAAGAAAGCGATCCAGAATGGCGCCGGACGGCCGAACACCGCCATGGCAAACCCCGCTACAGCCGGTCCGACAGCACTGCCGGCATTGAATCCAACGCTGTTGAGTGTAATCGCCGGCTGTTCGTTGCCGCGGGGCATGAGCTGCGGCACGATCGCTTGCCATGTCGGGGCAATCAGCACGGCGGCCGTCCCGGTCAGAAACACATAGGCGAGCACCCCCCCGGGCGTCGCGCGTCCAAGCGTGACAATGACGGAAAACGCAAGGGCGAGAACAACCACATTGGTCTGCACAACAATCAGCAATAATCGGCGATTGATCGCGCTCGCCATCGCTCCCCCGGGAAGCGCGAACAGAACAATTGGCAGAGCGCTTGCGACCTGGACCAAGGCCACCGAGATTGGTTCCGGATTGAGCCCGGTCATCAGCCAGGCTGCGCCCGCATGCTGTATCCAAAGACCGATATTGGCTATCAGCATCGCGCCCCACATCAATGAGAACGCAGGGTAACGGAACGGGTCGAGCAGCGAAACTTCCTGCGGCTGATCCTCTGAGTGGGACTGCGGCATTGCCATTTCTATGGGCCCCTCCCCTCCGCCACCACAGGATTCCGCAGCACGCCGATATTGCCGATTTCGACCTCGACCACGTCGCCATGTCGCATATCAAGAGTCGGCGCCTCGGCTCCCATCCAGATCACGTCGCCGGGGTGCATCGTGATATATTGGCTGATTTCGCTGATGTAGCGCGCGACCCCAAAGACCATATTGTTGGTATTGAATTCGGAAACCTGTTTGCCGTTAAGCCGCACGCGCGTGACCAATTGGACCAAGTCCACCTCCGTTTCGATCCATGGCCCCATGGGCTTGAAGGTGTCGCTGTTTTTGGAACGCCAGATGGTCCGATCTTGCGCCTGCCAGACCCGTTCGCTCACGTCGTTGCCGATCGTATAGCCGAGCACATAGGACAACGCTTCGGCCTCTGAAACGCGCTTGGCCGTCCTGCCTATAACCGCAACGAGCTCGCCCTCGAACTGAATCACGCCCGCTGAATCTGCCGGAATGACAATGGGCTCGTCGTGGGCGATCAAGGCGCTGGTCGCGCGGTAACCGACATCCGGTTTTTTCGGGACCGCGTTGTTTCGCTTGAGCAGCGTATTGGCTTCATGGGCATGCGCCACGTAGTTGGCCCCGACCGCATAGAATGTTTGCGGCATCACCGGCGGCAGCAAGGCTACGTCGCCAAGCGCGTGCATTTTTCCATCGGGCTCATGGGGGCCAAACGGCGTGCCGCGCATCTGCCGGATGCCGCCATCCTCCAAAACGCCATAGTGCACCTCTGCGTGCGCCTTGTAACGAAGCCATTTCATTCTGGGGTCCCGTTTTCAACTTTGTCCGGCAACTCGATTTTGTCCGGTACCGGATGCAAACCCTGTTCCGGATGCGATTTCCCCGGCATCGCACGTTCGAGGTAGATCCAGGAGCGATCCCTGCGATCGGCAGTCTGAAAGACGTCGATGTAGGATTGCAAGCGCAGGATCACGGCGATTTCGTCGAGCCCTTCAAGCAGAGCTGTGCGACGCTCCGCCGGAACCTCAAATGCTATCTCGCGCCCGTCCGGGCTTTGCAGGACGTTGCGTTCGAGATCAACCGTCATCATCGGCGCTCGCACCTGGGACACGGCGTCGGCGAGGACTGAGTATTTTTCGAGCGGAAGCGTGACGGGCAGCAATCCATTCTGGAACGCATTGTCGTAGAAAATATCGGCAAAGCTCGGGGCAATCACCACCCGA
>DATGVJ010000421.1:0-2680 GCA_035300505.1 Xanthobacteraceae bacterium | reverse complement strand
TACGGCAGCGGGCGCGAAAAGCTTTCGAAACACCCGAGATTTCAGGGCACGTCCAAGTATCGGGGCGACCGTGTAGCTCAGCAGATCGCCAATGACGGGAGCCGCGGTTGCCGAGGATGCGAGGACGTCAGCGCGGAGGGTTGGGAAATAGTAGCCTGAAATCAGGACCAAGCTTCGCACGTCGGCTGGGTGATCGAGCGCCAGTGAGAGCGCCACCAATGTTCCCCAGGAATGTCCGACCACGATCGCTTGTTCGACCTCAAGCTCAATGAGCGCCCTGTGCACGAGATCAGCCTGAGCTTTTGGTGTCCACATTTGAGACCTTGGCCGGCTCGTATGACCGAAGCCAGGGCGATCCACGGCGATGACACGATATCGTTGGGCCAGCGGCGCAAGTATCCCGCTGATCTCAAAATCCTGCAGCATGGCGCCGTTGCCGTGCAGCAGGACGAGAGGCGGTCCCTCGCCTCGCTCGAGATAATGGAGGTGGACCCCTTCAATATCGAGGAAGTGGCCGGCCGGTGGGTTGTCCCGCTCCGCTCGCCGGGCGCGCCGAGCGACTAGCAGAGCCGTGGTTCCTAGGAGGGCCGCGGCGGCTAGACCAGCCCCGGCGAGCCCTGTTGGCAGCCAGCTATAGTTTCTCGATCGAGAATGGCGTTTCATAACTTTCTCCAATGTGTGGCCCGCGAGCATGCATCCGAATATGCGCGGTCTATCGCGAACGAAACGGCAGGTGCCGGGCGGATCGGCTTGATTGGCTCAGCCACGGAGCCGAGCTCGGAAAAGCAACGAAAACTCTAGCAACAGATCGAGCATTTGAATCGCTTCATTCGTGTCGCCCGCGCATAGTGGCTTCTAGTTTGAGGCTCAACTAAGCGCCTGCTACAGCCGCCGCCTGGACGTGGCCTAATCTTCGCTCCGGGCTCGGGCCAGAGCCGTCGTTCTCACGCTGGTCGAAGCGCATCCTGTCGTATCGGCGGCCGAAGAGGCGCCTCGCGGGCTACGCTTCCCAATGCCCAAATTGCGAACTCCTCCATCTCGGGCCGCTTGGCGGCCGTAGCGTCTCGATCACCGCCGGGAGGGTCGCGGGCAGAAGTCAATTTGGTATGCTTAACCGCGAGCTGGTCCGACCGAATTTCTCAGCAAATTCCGCTAGAAACCGAGCTGGGGCAGGGGGCACCAGCTCGCCCTCCTGTCATACGGCGTGGACCTTTGCCTCGCGCTCCCAAAAGCGTAGTTTGCGGCACGCTTTCAAAAAGGCCTTCGCATCTGTTGGCCCTTTGAGCGCAACGCAACCGCCGTCCATCTCCGTCACTCCCGCCCTCTGGAGTAGCGGCTTAGCCGTCTCGGAGTACGCGATGAATTTCGCGTGTGCGAATGCATCACTGACGAAATCCTTGGCCGTCGCTTCGCGGGCCAGCAGCGCCGCACCCTCGGCGGAGGGAATCACCACTATCGCGTCGTACAGCACAGAGGGCCCGCCATTGATCTTCTGCTTCGCGAGGATCGCTTTGCCGTCGCTCGCGGTTAGTCCACCGACCGTCGGCGCAACAATCTCGATCGTCGCGCCTTCTGCAGCTGCCGCCTTCTCTATCGCCGCAAGCAGCGATGCATCGACCCCATCGCTGACCAGCACGCCGAGCTTACGGCCTTTGAAATCCTCCGGCCCGTTGCGGATGATGCTCAGCGCCGGCGACGACGGCAGGTCCTTTTTCACCGGCCGCGCTGGCTCGGCGGCAGTTGGCAAATCCTTCATCCCGAGCCCCTCCGCGACCTTCTTCGCGAGCGCCTCATCAACATTGAGTAGGTGCGAAATCATGCGACCACGGATCGCCGGCGTCTCGACCTTGCTCAGTTCGAAGACGAAGGCGTCTTTAATATGGGTTTGCTCGATTTCGGTCTGGCTCACGTAAAATTGTCGCGCCTGGCTATAATGATCAGCGAAGAGCTCGGCACGAACCCTCAGCTTCGGGCCTCTCACCTCCTCCGGCACTGACCGGAACCCGAGCGTCGGTGACTCCCGTGGACCAACGCCCCAGGAGTTCGGCTCGTAATTCACCCGACCCTTCGGATTGTGGAAGGCCATATGGCCGTCCTGTTGGAAGTGGTGGAAGGGACATTTCGGCGCATTGATCGGCAGATGCGTGAAGTTCGGCCCGCCTAGCCGCTTCAGCTGCGTGTCGAGGTACGAAAAGTTGCGGCCTTGCAGCAGTGGATCATTCGTAAAATCGATTCCCGGTACGATGTTTTGCGTGCAGAACGCGACCTGCTCGGTCTCGGCGAAGAAATTGTCTACCATCCGGTCCAGCACGAGGCGGCCGACGGGGCGGAGCGGTACCAGCTCCTCCGGGATGATTTTGGTGGCGTCGAGCACGTCGAAATCGAAGCGGGTAGCGAAATCCTCGTCGAAGAGTTGCAGCCCGAGCTCCCATTCCGGGTAATCGCCATTCTGGATTGCCTCCCAGAGGTCGCGGCGGTGGAAGTCGGGATCGGCGCCGTTGATTTTCAGCGCCTCGTTCCAGACGACTGACTGAAGCCCGAGTTTTGGCTTCCAATGGAATTTGACGAAAGTCGATTTCCCTACGGCATTGACGAGCCGGAAGGTGTGTACGCCGAAGCCCTGCATGAAACGGAAAGAGCGCGGGATCGTCCGGTCGGACATGATCCACAGCACCATATT
>DATGVJ010000420.1:0-5667 GCA_035300505.1 Xanthobacteraceae bacterium | reverse complement strand
AGGGAAGAGGGATTCGCCATGCTCCCGGACCTTCGTGTTGGGGTCGCTGCGGTGCTCACCGGCCTCACGCTGATCATCGCCGCGTTTGGATTGGCCGCAACTGTGCGGCTTGCGCAACACGCCAAAATCGTCCCCATCGAGGGTCCACGCGCATTGGCCTATGCGGAACCCGACGATTGGGAGGTCACGGCAATTCGAAGACGTGCATTTCCAATAGATAAAACCAGTTACGACTTGCTGGCGGCATTACCTGGTGCAAGCCCGCAGCCCCATGCCTTGGACATGTCCCCTGCAGCGCCCGCAACGGTGAGGTCCATCATCTTACGAAGGGCAGCCATCGTGACAAATACCCCGGTTACCAACGTCGTAGTCAACGACACGGTGGCCGTTCCAGACCCCCCGAAGGCGCCTGCTCCCGACCCAGTTCCGGATACCCCTGAGCCAGGCACATCAGGGCATGGCAAAGAGGGAACCATCGTCATCGCGGCAGTCCCGGTAAAGGTCGAGCTGGCGGCCGCGACGGTTAATCCCACCGTTCGACGAAGGTTAGCCTTCGCGACAACTACTCCAGTCACCAAAGTCGTAGCGAACGACACGGTGGCCGCTCGGCAGCCCCTGGAGCCTCCTGCAGTGACTTCCGTACCGGATACCGGCTCCGTTGAGCCACGCATATCAGAGCATGCCGAAGTGGAAACGGTTGTCGTCACGGCCGTCCCAGAACCTCAAAAAGCTCCAGCACTGGCTCCCGACCCGGCGCCGGATACCGCCTCCCTTGAGCCGCACGCATCAGAGCCTGTCAAAGACGAAACGATCGTCATCGCGTCCGTCCCCGAACCCCAAAATACTTCGGCACTGGCTCCCGACCCGGTTCTGGATACCGCCTCCCTTGGGCCGCACGCATCAGAGCCTACCAAAGCGGAAACCATCGTTATCGCGGCCGTCCCAGAACACCAAAAAGCTCCAGCACTGGCTCCCGACCCGGTTCCGGATACCGCCTCCCTTGAACCGCGCCCATCGGAACATGCCAAAGCGGAACCCATCGTTATCGCGTCCGTCCCAGAACCCCAAAAAGCTACAGCACAGGCTCCCGACCCGGCCCCGGATACCGCCTCCCTTGAACCGCGCGCATCAGAGCCTACCAAAGAGGAACCCATCGTTATCGCGTCCGTCCCCGAACCCCAAAATACTTCGGCACAGGTTTCCGACCCGGTTCCGGATACCGCGTCCCTTGAGCCGCGCCCATCGGAGCATGCCAAAGAGGAACCCGTTGTCATCGCGGCCGTCCCAGAACCTCGGGAGTCTTCGGTACTCGCTCCCAACCCGGTTTCGGGCTCCCTTGAGCCGCGCGCATCAGTGGCGGTCAAAGAGGAAATCATCGTCATGGCGGCGGTTTCCGAATCTCAAAAGCCTCCGGCATTCACTCCAGCCCCAATAATGGACGGGTTAGCGCCAGCGACGGTGAGTTCCATCATCCGAAGAAGGGCAGCCATCGCGACAAGTACCAACAACGTCGTAGCCAATGACGCGGTGGCCGCTCCTGAACCTCCAGCACCGGTTCGCGACCCTGGTTCGGATACCGGCACCTCTGCGCCACGCCAAACAGGGCAGGCCAGAGAGAAAACCATCGTTACCGCGACCGCTCCGACGAAAGGCAATTCGGCACCAGCCGGCAATGCACCTGCCCGACCATTGGACCACGCCCTTGGGGCGCCGAAGGTCCAGCCCTCCGCGCTAACTAATGCAACCGAAACCCGCGCACCCGCAAAATCAGCCAACGCAAAGGCTAATAAGAAAGCCGCACCCAAGCAGATCGCACCTGCCCGTCCCGCAGATCCGTGGTTCCCCGGCTTTTGGCCCAACCTGAGCCAAAATCGCAAGGACAACTGGATATTCCCCGCCGGCAATTCGGAGCCTTCACGGAAATAATCGATCGCTCCACTTCACATCCGCAACACCCGCTTGGCATTGCCGCTGAGGATCTTGATCTTGTCCTCTTCGCACAGCGGGATGGTGTCGACCCAGTTCGTCCCAAGCGGATTGGCCACGAACGGCCAGTCGATTGCAAACATGATGCGGTCAACACCCATCTCCTGCACGCAGCACAACAGGGCGGGGTTGGAAAAATTGCCGCTCGTGGTGAGATAGAAGTGGCCGCAAAAAACATCCCGGAAGCTGATCGACTTGGCGCCTGGGCGACTAAGCGCCTGGTCGACACGCCAGACCAGAAAGGGAAGCGTTTCGCCAAGGTGTCCAAGGATGATCTTGAGGTTGGGATATTTTTCGAAAACGCCGCTGAGCACCAAACGGATCGCCTGGGTCGCGGTTTCAACCGTAAAACCCCAGGCGGCGCGGATCACCATCGGAAAGTCCTTCAGGTAATCCTTGTAATAAGCGTCCATCACGGCCGGATGAGGCAGTGACGGATGCAGGTAGATCGGCACATCGAGCTTCTCTGCACGTTCAAAAATCGGCCAGAACTTCTTGTCGTCAAGGAACTGGCCGGAGGTTAATCCATGAATCATCGCCCCCTTGAAACCGTGCCGGGTAACGATCCGTTCAAGCTCGTTGGCTGAAGCCGCAGGGTTGCAGGTGGCGAGCGCCCCGAAGGCGGCAAACCTGTCCGGTTTGGTTTTCACAAAGGCGGCAAGCCGATCGTTCACACGTTCGACGATAGCGGGGGCCTCTTCACCAGTAAGCTTTTGTGCGGACGGTGCGCCATGCGAAAGCACCTGGATGTCGACGCCGGCTTCGTCCATCTCCCTCAGACGCATCTCGCCAAGATCAAAAAGTCGGTCGGTGATGCTCGGGTTGCGCTCGACTGTCTGGGCGTGAGCTGCCAACTCCTTGTCCCAATAATGTTCCTCCAGTGCGATGACTGGGCATTTCGGCTTCTGCAGCATATTATCCCCTGTGTTGGCGGCGCTATCCAGCGCGGCGCTTTCTAGCAGCGCCGCCGAACGCTGTCTTTACCCCTCATCGATAGGAGAATACGATGCAGTGTGGCCCCGCCGCATCAATTGAGAGCCATTCGACGGTAAGACAGCACAACCAATCACTTAAGCCCCGCCCTCAGCGCAACTCTGCTGTGCGGGTAAATATCTGGCCAAAGCGAGCGCCAAGGCCCAGTTTCCGGTGAGGTGCAATGAACAGGTATTAGGAGCACCACCATGGGACATTTGATGGAAAAGGAGACATTGGCACGCGCCAATGAGGTCCTGCTATTGACCTTCGTGGGTGGGGGGCTTGCAGCCTGCGCGCTGGGAGCCCTTGCGCATGACATGAGCCGCTGGTTTGGGGGTTGAGCCCATTGTTCATATCGATCGTAAACCGCCGCTACAATAATGATGCGACCGATTCATCCGTGCGTCGATTCATCGGGTGCGATGAAAAACCAGCTTGATGGCATCGCGAAGATTGTCGAGGCCAAACGGCTCGAAACGAAAGACGACGCGATGACGTCCCGGAGGCAATTCCAGGCCACGGAATAGCACGTCCGCACGCAGGATCGGCGCCCGCACGCCGTCAATCTCGGCGACCCAGCCCGGGTACCAGGTGTCGTGCAGCGCGAGCATGCCGCCGAAATCGCTCTCGGCCTCGATATCAACCCGATCCGGACGCCACGTCACAATGCGCGCCCGGCCCGCGTTCGCGCCGAGCGCTGCAAAATCGTATCTGCTCGATGGCGGGGTATCATCGTCTATCAGGACACGATCAGGCGACGGATTTACGAGCAATTGGCCATCGCTCTTCGTTGCGTCCGCGTCCGCGACCTGGATGCGCCGCGTAAATTTGAGGCGCGGCGCCGGATTGCGCAGCCGGTAGATCCATACGTCGGGTCCGGACTTTAGAATATCGGCGATCGGCCGGCGCTCGGCCTGCGGCATCAGTTCGATGGGTCGGTCCAGCACGATGAATTCCAACCCGAGCGCATGGGCAAGCGCGCAATCATAGCCTTCAAACGTAGCCGGGAATTGGCGAAAGCTTGTCCGCCAGTTTTCTTCACCCGGCGCCACCAGCCGGTCGTAGATGCCGATGCGCAGGGGATTGTAACCATTCGTCGCCTCAAGGGAGCGCACGACGGCGAGGTTTTGCCATGGTCCCCCCATTCCGAGAATTTCGACCCGCGGGCGCTCCCCCATTTGGTGGCGTTCGTGCAACGCACGTTCAAGGACATCGAACGCATTAGCGTCGCCCGATCGCGGCTGGTCAAGTGCCGCATAGTTCGCGCTGCTTTCCGCATTAAGTCGAAACGCAGTGTTCCACCACAATAGTTCTCCAACTGCTATGACGGTCACCAATGCAGCCGCAACAGCGCGCGCGCGGGCCGAATGCGCGAACGTCAGGATTGCAATCCCGGCAATCGGGATAGGCGCTGTCTTGAGCACTGCGGCCATTGCATCCCAACCATGATCGAACCGAGCCGAAAGCAACACCGCGGCGCCGATGGCTGCAACCGCACCCGTCCCAACAAGAAGAAGCGCCATCACGCGGCGGCGCGGAATGCCGTCGCGTACATAATCTGCGAGCAAATATCCGACTAGGATTGCCATTGCGGCGAGCAGGACGAAATCCGCATCGACCGGCCGGCGGAAACGGGAGGCGCCCGGCAGCCAATGAAAGGCCCACGAAAAAACCGGCGTGTAACGACCAAGAGCATAAAGAAGCGAAACGGCCAACAAAGCCGCCATCATTCGCCGACCGCGCGAGATGAGCCCGCCGCCAGCCACACCGAACCACAGGAGCAGGATGATCGGTATCGAACCCACAAAGAGATAATTAAAAGAATCATCGGTGAGCGACACCTCAGGCATCTTAGCCCCGTCCGGGCCCCAATAGGTGCCATGCGAGCCGAAAATGTCCGCCACCACCAGCTGCGCAAGATTCGCGGGATAAAGCGACCCCAGATGCGCCATGTCGAGATCGATCGTCGACCTGTTTGACAGGGCTGCGAATTGCAGCGTGAGCAAAAGCGGCAGAGCGACGAGCGCAAATCCGACCACGGACATTGTGATGAGCGCATACGCACGTTCGCGTAAATATCTCATCGGGTGATCAGCTGATACAATTTCCGCCATAGCAAAGGCAATGAGCGCGAACGACAAGAGCAACGCCACCTGGTTGCGCCCAAGCGTAATCGTGGCGGCAACGACGGCAAACAAACCTGCGACCAACACCGAGCGGCGCTCAAGTGACAGCTGCAGCAACAGCAAAGCCAGCGGGAACAATCCGTAGCTCAATATGGCGCCGGTATGCTGAAGGCGTCCCGCCGCGGCGCCGCCGAACATGAAAAGCGCAGCGCCAAGAACACAGCCCGCGATGGGCCAATGCGCGCGCCAGCCGATCGCACACATCGCCAGACCGCCGATCAACAGGTGGGCGTAAACGATGAGATCGAACGTTCGAAGCGATGGTGCTCCGTCGAAAAAGGCCCAAAGCACGAATAATGGCGCGAAGATCAACGACTGCGGGTCCGCCACGGAGGGATGGCCGCCGTAGTGATAAGGGTTCCAGAACGGTGAGTCGCCCGAGTGAATGACTGAAGCAAGAAATCGATAGAATGCATAGAATTGATTCTTGGAATCCCACGGAACAACGGTGTCGGTGGTGAGCCAACGGCTGGCCGCGACAGCCCACATCGCTGTAACAAAGCCAGATGCGACGAGCAGT
>DATGVJ010000419.1:0-8574 GCA_035300505.1 Xanthobacteraceae bacterium | reverse complement strand
TCTTGAGCTTCTGCGCCGCATCGATCGCCGCATTGCCGACCATGAAGGTGACGCGCGAGGAATAAGAGCCATTGTCCTTCGGCACCACTTCGCTGTCGCCGGTGACGACGCGAACGCGCGAAATATCGAGGCCAAGCACTTCCGCGACTGTCTGCACCAGGATGGTCGACGATCCCTGCCCGATATCGGCAGCGCCTGAGAGCACCACGACAGAGGCATCGAAATCGAGCTTGATCTTGACCGTCGCATGCGGCTCGCCGGTCCAGTTCACGGGCTTGGAGGCGCCGCTGATATAATGCGAACAGGCCATGCCCAGCCCCTTCTTTGGGCCCCTGCCCTCCTGGAGCTTGCCTTTGCGATTGGTCCAGCCGCTTTGCTGTTCGACCCAATCGACGCATTGCGGCAGCCCGTAGCTGTTCACCATGAGATCGTTTTCGGTGAAGGTCGGCGCATTGAGATAGTTGGCGCGGCGCACCGCGAAGGGATCAAGACCGAGTTCGCTCGCCATCTGGTCGATGAGGCTTTCGAATGCAAAGCGGACGTTGACGGTGCCGTGACCGCGGAAGGCCCCGCACGGCGGCGTGTTGGTCAACACGCGGCGACCGACATATTTGACATTGTGCAGGTCGTAGATCGCATAGAGCATCGAGCCCGCATAAAGAATGGTCACGACACCGTAACCGGAGTGCGCCCCGCCGCGCTGGTCGCAATCGCATTCGACCGCCGTGATGCGGCCGTCGCGGCGCATTCCGATCTTGAGACGGATGTCGGTTTCGGGCCGACCGCGATGGGTGATGAATGTTTCCTCGCGATTGATCACGAGGCGCACAGAGCCCCCGACCCTGCGGGCGAGCAGAGCTGCAATCAATTCGACATTGAGCGTCTCGGTGCGACAGCCAAAGCCGCCGCCGACATGCGGCTTGACCACACGGATGCGCGACATATCCATCCCGAGGATCTGGCTCAGCATCAGGTGCACGTAGTACGGCACCTGCGTCGACGCATGGACGGTGAGACGGTCGCGGCCGGGATCATATTCGGCGACGGCCGCATGCATCTCCATCTGGTTCTGGCACACTTCGGGACAGTTGTAGGTTGCTTCGCGCACCAGGTCGGCCTCGGCAAAACCATTTTCGACGCTGCCCAGTTCGAAGAAGACGTCACGCTCGATATTGTTCGGCCGGTAGTCGTGGATCGCGACGGCGCCGGGTGCGAGCGCGGCGTTCGCGGTGTAGTAGCCCGGCAGTTCACGGACCTTGAGCCGGATGAGTGAGACCGCCTTACGCGCTGTCGCATCATCGACCGCCGCCACGGCCGCCACCGGCTCGCCGCGATAGCGCACCTTGCCGCGCGCCAAGGGGTATTCGGTGCGCGCGACCGGCAGGACCCCGAATGTCTTGTCGCAATCCGCACCCGTGACGATCGCCTTCACGCCAGGAAGATCTCGCGCCTGCGACACATCGATATCGAGAATTTCGCCGTGAGAATAAGGGCTCCGAAAAATACAGGCCGCGAGCATGCCGGGCGCTAGAAAATCAGCGGTATATTTGGCGCGCCCCGACACTTTCTCGGGACCGTCCACCATCGGGACATAGTCGCCGATATTGTGGGCCGGAACGACGGGCGCAACGATGCGCGTGGCGGCAGGCTTAACGATCTCGTTCATGGGCTCGCCCCACCCGAACAGAGATCGGCCGCGAATTGCACCGCCTCGATGATCTTCACATAGCCGGTGCAGCGGCAGATGTTGCTGCCCAGCGCGTCACGGATTTCCTCCTCGCTCGGGCGCGGATTGCGCCGCAACAGGCCGGCCGACGCCATGATGAATCCGGGCGTGCAATAGCCGCATTGCGAACCGAGCTTCTCATGAAACCCGCGCTGGACTGCCGACAACCGGCCGTCGTGTGCGAGCGATTCGATGGTATCGATCCGCCGGCCCGCGACGCCCGCCGCCAGCGTCAGGCAGGACAAGCGTGGCGCATCGTCAACCAGCACCGTGCAGGCGCCGCATTCCCCGCCGTCGCAGCCGGTTTTGGTGCCGGTGAGCCCAGCCTGTTCCCGGAGATAGTCGAGCAAAAGCAGGTTGTCCGCCACGGCATCGAGGCGCGGGCGGCCATTGAGCGTAAATTCGAGGAGGCGTGCCATTGGGATTCAATAGCAAATTCGGCACGCCAATAAAACAGGGGGTCAACGGCGAGGCCGGTTCGGAGTCCCGCCTTCACGGCGGCTTCGCCGCGCGCGGCTCTTTGCTTGAATGTGCACCGCCAGGCAGATAGGCCGTCGTAACTGCGGGACCCCGAACCCGGGTACTGTCTCAGATTGAATTTTTAGCGGTCATTGGGACTCCCTATCACCTATTTTCCGAATCGCTTTTTGAACCGGGCCGATAGACGGCGCACCCATTCGATCTCATATTCCGGATGGTCAAATCCTTCCGTGCGTAGGATTTCAAGCGCAAACTCACGGGCATCCCAATCCTTTCGGTCCGCGATTCTTCGCCTCTTGTCGCTTGGAAGACAAAATCCCCAATCGATACAGAGTTCATTCAAGAACTTTTCCAGATCATTTTCCAAACGGCGCATATGTGGGCCACACTAACGCAATGCCCAAGGAACCCCAAGGCTAGAAGCGTCCCGCGGATGTCGTCGGCAACGCCGCCCTTGTCATGCGGATAGCGACGGGGGAGATTGAAGCCGGGAAAGCGCGGCCCTTACAATAAAGAAATTTCCAAACCCGCATGTTCTGGCGTCACACAGTCGGCCATGGTAAGAGGTCAACTTCCGGCAAGTGACGAGCCAACCGATGCAATTTCGAATCTTCACCAAAGAGCGCGTTATCACTCTGCTCTGCGCACTCGTGATTACGTCTTGTTTTGTCCACCGTGAGTTCTACACACCGGTGTGGGCGGAGGAAGCCAAGGCCAAAGCCAAGGCAAAGGCAGTCCCCAAACAGGAGGAGCAGCAGCCGATCCGCACCGAAACCATCACCTATGACGCCTGGACGGTCAGTTGTCGCGACACGCCCGACGGAAAATCCCGGAAGGTCTGTTCTGCGATGCTGCAAATGATCGTGACGCAGCAAAACCAGCAGGTCCCGCTCGGTGCCTGGATCATCGGCCGCAATAACGAGGGCGCATTGGTCTCGATAGTGCAAACACCGCAAATCAATATGGGAGTATTGGTCAATAAAGGCATTGAACTCAAGCTCGGGAACGGCAACCCGCAACACATCAACTATGTGGCTTGTAATCCGCAGCGTTGCGAGGGAATCCTGGCGATGAACGATGTCGTGACCAAGGAAATCTTGGGCGGTGCTGGTGAATCTGCGGCAATCACGTTCTGGAAATCCGATGGCGAAAAGTTCACCATAACGATCCAATCCATCAAAGGGATCGACAAAGCCATTTCCGCAATCAAGTGATCAGGCAGCCCGGAACCTTTCGATCACAGCCGCAGGTATTGGCGTTGATTTGATGCGCGAGACATCGTCCTTGTCGCGCGTTGCCCAGACCCGTGTCTCGCGTCCCTCGACCGCCAATTCGCCGCCAACCGAAAGCCTGTGGGTGATGTCGAAACTCGAACGGCGGAATTCGGCGACCTCCGAGGCGATCTCCGCGGCATCGCCAAACTTGACCGGCAGCATGAATCGCGCCCGCGCGTCGACCAGCGGAATGCCCATGATGTCGTAAGCCGCAAACAAGTCTGAACGCGGCACGCCGAGCGCCGACTCGAACATTTCCCAGGCGCTCACATCGAAGAATTCGAAGAACCGGCCGTTGAAAACGATGCCGGCCGGGTCGCAGGCGCCCCATTCGACGACGAATCGCCTGCGGTGAACTAGGCCGGTCATAGCCACGCCGGACCATATCTTCGAGAAACGCGGATTCTTGGGGACATGAAGTACATTGCTGATCCGGAATTCGACGCGGTGATGAACTGCCCGCAGGTCACATAGCCCGTCTACGCCTTCGATCCTGCTACGCCGGGCACGCTTTGCCCTAAAAGGGCTTTGGGTGGCTGCGCGACGCGAAGCCCTTTAGGGCGAAGCGTGGTGGGCGCACAAGGATTCGAACCTTGGACCCGCTGATTAAGAGTCAGCTGCTCTACCAACTGAGCTATGCGCCCTAACCAAGTGATTTCAATGGGTTAGAGACTACCACCATGTTGCCGGGGCACCGTTGGGGCACCGCCCCGGAAAAGAAAGCCGCCCCTGGCGGCGGCAATCCGTCGCTGCATATAGCCGCCGGGACCGGTGCGGGCAAGTTCTACTTGGCCGCCCACCCCTTCGACGCCCGACGCATTCCCCTTGTCCGTCGGGCCGCTGGTGCGTCAAGACGCCCAGGCCGCCCGCGCCAGTCGCGCTGCGGCATTCGATCGCCCAGATGACCTGGTGGAAGGGCGCAAGGTATTTGCGCATTCGTCATAAGGCATTGGCTTGCCAAAAAGGTCGCCCTGCGCAATGTCGCACCGCATTTTGATCAGGGTCTGAAGATCCGCATCGTTTTCCACACCCTCTGCGCAGACGGAAGCGCCGAAGCCATGTGCGAGTTCGATTGTAGTCCGACACAGCGACTGCTTGGCCTGATCGAAGGCACAGTTCGAGACAAAACTCCGGTTCAATTTCAGCTCGCAGAATCGAAGATCGCGCAGGCGAGACAGGGAGGAATAGCCCAATCCGAAGTCGTCAATTGAAATCCGACAGTTATAGAGCGCCAAGCGAGAAATCACCTCGCGGACTGAATCCAAGTCGCACATGATTTCATCTTCGGTGATCTCGAAAATCATCCCTGGAAATTTCGGCCTGCTCGGCAGCCATCCACGCACAATATTGATGAAATCAGGGATCAGGAGGGCGGAGAGCGGCATGTTTAGTGAAATCTGGATTGTAATGCTTTCCTTGGCGAAACGATCCCAATCCAAGATTGCTCGCCCCAATACGAAATTGGACAGTGGATGGTACAGCGGGTCGTCGGCCGCGGGGAGGGAGTCTAAAGGAAATATAATGCCGTGTTCCGGATGCCGGATGCGCAACAATGCCTCGAGGCCGCAAACCGATAGCGATTTGAGATTGATCTTGGGCTGATACCAAAGTTCCAACCAACGATTCCGGAGTGCCTCTGCAAGCTCAACCGCAGCTGTATTGGTCGTTGCGGCTTGCAGCGTTGTCGCCTGAGGTTGCGCAGCGTTCGCAGGCAGCGACAGTTGATGTTCGAACTCCGCCACGCGGAAGGGTTTTTTGAGTGGCGGCAGCATCAATAGCCCATGCCGGGCGCCAATCTGCGCGATTTCCCGGAGCGTGGCTTCGTCGCGGCCGCTGATAAGCAGCACCTTGCCGGCATAATTCAGGGATTTGATCTGGTGGATCACCTCGACGGCATCTGACTGGCCGAGCGCCAAGTCGAGTACAATCAGCTCTGGGGGCGAAGTCTTGACAGCGGTAAGAAAAGGAGCCGGGCTGACAAATTGACGAGTTTCGTAGCCGCATGCAACGAGGCAATGGCAAACAAGTGTTCCTATCTCAACTTCGTCGTCGAGTACGTAGGCCAATTGCGTGCTTGCGGCAGACTTGGTATCGTTAACCAACATAATTCACCTACAGGCATCGACGTTTCGGTCGAACGCTCCTAACAAATCTTCCTTAATGCTTTAATATAGTAAAATGATACTCATTAATAATTTGCATCAACGGATTGCGTACTGCGGATGATTTTGGGTTGACCGGCATCGCCGAATGGGTGGCTCGCCTTTAGGCAGAGTTATGTCCACACCCGAGAATGCTAAGGGAAGGCCGCCTAGCCGCCAAAAGGCGGACCCACCAAAAAGGCGGGGCTCCGAACGGGAAGCGCCAATCCAAAGACGAAAAAGCCGCCGGGGTGGAGGGGTACCCCGGCGGCTTCCATACGCAGGCGATCGTGTCGGGGGGCTGGGGTACGACCGCCGCGCTAGCTGAAATCTGGAACCTTTTCGATTTTTGGGGTAAGCCGCCGGGAATTACCCCGGCGGCTCCCATGCGTTGGCAATCGTATCGGGGGGCTGGGAGACCGATCGCCACGCCAGCTGAAACTTCATCGATCAGGTTCGAGGCATTTGCCTTTTCTATCTCTTTTCTGGCTCTTTACTGTCTTGCAGGATTTCGGGCTATCACTTCCTGCCTTTCGGATTCTTTTTGCCACTCAGGTCCTTGGGGGTTAGCCGCCGGGGGTTAACCCGGCGGCTCCCATGCGTTGGCGATCGTGTCGGGGGGCTGGGGAGTACGACCACCACGCTATCTCGAAAGTCCTAGAGTTCCTCCTCGCCGCGGATCCGCTGCATCAAGGCGCGCGCTGGCGCGCCGGGGCCGTCTTCAATGCCGCGATCATCGGTGCGACGAAAACGCTGTTCGAAACCGTCACGCCTCATCGGCTGGCGAGATCCGGCATCGCCGCCGATGCGGCTAAGAACGCCGAAGCGCCGCTTCTGGCTGTCATCGAGGCTTCCATAAAGTGGCCCCGTGGCGTCCGCCAGTTTCTTCAAAGCTGAACTCGTTTCCGCCAGGGCGGTCGCCCGCCGCTGCATCAGTTCGGCCGGATTGGTGGTGCGGGGCTCTCCGCTACGTCGCGCTTCGATCCCTGCAGAGAGGCGATCGATGCGCAGCTTCTGGAAGTCCCGGGCCGCCTGTTCGAAGGCCGGCCAATTCTTTTCCTGTTCGGCGCTGAGCGCTATCCCTGCCTTGAGGCCAGCAATTCGCGCATTGCCGAAAGCACGCATGTCTTCGATGGAGGGCTGCCAGCGACGCGCGCCATCGGGCCGATATCCATCGGGCCGATATTGTGCCTGGGCGAGCGTCGTGCCGACGATCAACAACGCGGCGGTGCCGGCAAGAATGGTCTTGTACATTGCGATCCCCTCCAACCCGTTCCGTGATGTATCCTGGTGTTCTTCACTTAGCGACATCTCGATGATCGTAAGTAATAACAGAACACGCATTTCATCAAGTTAAAGTTTGGTAAGAGAATTGGATCGCAACGAAACAGATTACGTTCTCGTAATGTGACCGGAATACTCGCAGTGCAGCGCCAAAACGTCGCTGTGCGACGCCAAAACGCCGCACTGCGATTTCATCTATCAGCCGCTCCGCCAGCCTGAAATGATCCGGATCAAGAAGCGATCGCGATCAAACGACATCGGTCGAGTGAATCCGCATTTCGGGCAAATCGCCGGGATTGCCCCGCTGACGCTTGACCATCAGTTTGTTGAGCGCACCGAGATAGGCCTTGGCAGACGCCACGAGAGTATCGGGATCCGCGCCCTTGGCGGTGACGGATTTTCCATTCTCACCCAGCCGCACCGACACTTCCGCTTGTGCGTCGGTGCCCTGGGTGACGGCGTGCACCTGATAGAGCTCAAGCAGCGCCTCGTTCGGAATGAGCCGCTTGATGCAGTTGAATGTTGCATCGACCGGACCATTGCCGGTTGCCTGCACGGTCTGATGCTTGCCGTCGATGTCGAGCGTCAGCGTTGCCGACTGAGGTCCGAGCGTACCGGCGATAACGGTGAGCGACACCAGCTTCAAGCGGTCTTGCGCGTGCGCAATGCGCTCGTCCACGAGCGCCTCGATATCTTCATCGTAGACGTGCTTCTTGCGATCCGCGAGCGCCTTGAACCGCACGAAGGCATCCTCGAGCTGGTTGCCGGCCAAATGATAGCCGAGTTCCTCCAGCTTGTGGACGAAAGCGTGGCGTCCGGAATGCTTGCCCATCACCAGCGAAGTCTGTTTCACGCCTACGCTTTCCGGCGTCATGATCTCATAAGTCTGGGTATGCTTGAGCATGCCATCCTGATGAATTCCGCTCTCATGCGCGAAGGCATTACGTCCGACGATCGCCTTGTTGTACTGCACCGGGAACGACGTCACGGCCGACACGAGTTTGGACACGCGAGTCAACATCGTCGAATCGACATTGGTCCAATATGGCAGCACGTCGTTACGCACCTTCATCGCCATCACGACCTCTTCGAGCGAGGCGTTGCCGGCGCGCTCCCCGATGCCATTGATGGTGCACTCGATCTGCCGGATGCCGGCGCGCACGCCGGCGAGCGAATTGGCAACCGCCATACCGAGGTCATCATGGCAATGCGCCGAGAACCGCGCCTTGTCGGCGTTGGGCACGCGTTCACGCAGCATCCGGATGAGCGCGAAATATTCCTCCGGCACGGTGTATCCGACCGTATCTGGAATATTGATCGTGGTTGCGCCCGCCTTGATGGCGGCCTCGACGCAGCGGCAGAGGAAATCGTGTTCGGTGCGGGTGCCGTCCTCGCAGCTCCATTCGACATCGTCGGTGAAGCCGCGCGCGCGCGTCACGGATGCGATCACCATCTCGTAGACCTTCTCGGGCTCCATCTGCAGCTTCCACTTCATGTGGACCGGCGAAGTGGAGATGAAGGTGTGGATGCGGCCGTGCCTAGCCGGCTTGATCGCTTCGCCGGCGCGATCGATGTCCTTCTGGCCGGCGCGGGCGAGCCCGCAGACCGTCGCATTCTTGGTGCGCTTGGAAATTTCGTGGACGGCGGCAAAATCCCCTTCCGAGGCAAT
>DATGVJ010000418.1:0-54155 GCA_035300505.1 Xanthobacteraceae bacterium | reverse complement strand
CGGCGATATCCTGGCGCGCCTCGACGACACCCAGGTGCGTGCCAATCTTGCCATCGTGGTCAAGGCGCTCAACGAACTCATCGCCCGCCAGGCGCGCGAAGAGGCCGAGCGCGATGATGTAGAAGTGCTCGTGTTCCCAGCCGACCTTTTGGAGCGCATGCAAGACGCCGATGTCGCAAAAGCCGTCACTGGCGAATCGCGGCAGTTCGAGATGCGCAGCAAAGCGCGCCAAGGCCAGAAAGGGCAGCTGCGCGAGCGCATCGTGCAATTGCGCGAGGAAACCGGCGGTTACGAGGCGCAAATCGTCTCGAAGGCCAAGCAAATCGAATGGATCGCGAAGGAACTGGTCGGGATCAACGAGTTGTGGGAAAAAAATCTTGTTCCCTATTCGCGCGTCACCGCCCTTGAGCGCGACAAGGAGCGGCTGGACGGCGAACGCGGTCAGCTAATTGCCTCCATTGCGCAGGCCAAAGGCAAGGTGACCGAAATCGAATTGCAGATTCTTCAGGTCGACCAGGACATGCGTACGGAAGTCGGCAAGGATTTGGCCGACATCCGAGGCCGCATCGCGGAACTGGTCGAAAAGAAGGTTGCAGCCGAAGACCAGCTCAAGCGCGTCGATATTCGCGCGCCCATCGGCGGCAGCGTCCACCAGCTTGCGGTCCATACGGTCGGTGGCGTGATCGCGACCGGCGAGACCATGATGTTCATCGTGCCGCAAACGGACGTGCTGGAAATCGAGGCCCGGATCCAGCCGCAGGATATCGATCAGTTGCGTATCGGCCAGCCGGCGCTGCTGCGCTTTAGCGCCTTCAATCAGCGCACGACGCCGGAACTCAATGGTGAAGTCATTCGCATCTCCGCCGACGTCACGGAAGATCCCAAAACGGGCGCGCGCTACTATACGATTCGCGTCGGCGTGCCGGAAAGCGAGGTGGTGCGGCTGGGAGGTCTCAAGCTCGTGCCCGGCATGCCGGTCGAGACATTCATGCAGACCCAGTCACGGACCGTGATGTCCTTTATGGTGCGGCCGCTACAAGACCAGCTTTCGCGGGCGTTCCGCGAAAAGTAGCGTGTTTCAATCGGTTGCGTAAACTGATGGTCCCAGCTCCCAAGGAGTCCGCTTCCCAAGAGGCTGATGGTAGGGACGGGTTTGAAACCCGCCCCTACAGGCCAGATTTGTCTGCTGTGGTACCTTCGCATGAGCCTCCAAAATCGCAATCACCCGGCGGAAGCGGTTTTACGCTGCGGCTCAAAATTTTTTATGCGGCGCTTTTCATAACTCTTGGCGTCCAGCTGCCTTTCCTGCCGGTATGGTTTGCCGCCCGCGGCCTCGATGCGAGCGAGATCGGTCTTGCGCTGGCGATCCCCATGCTGGTGCGTGCGCTCGCCATTCCGGTGGCGACGCGGGTGGCGGATCGCCACGATGCGCTCCGTGCGGTGATCGTGACCTTAACAGCAACTGGTCTTGCGGGCTATTGCGTGCTCGGTCTCGCGGCCGGGTTCACGATGATCACGGCGGCTTATGCGCTCGCATCGGCCGCCTATGCGCCGGTGATGATGCTGACCGACGCCTATGCGTTGCGTGGCTTGGCCCGCCGTGGCCGGACCTATGGGCCGGTGCGGCTGTGGGGATCAGCCGCTTTCATCGTGGCATCGTTTGGCGCCGGGCTGCTTCTCGATGTTTTGGCGCCAGGCGACCTCATCTGGCTCATCGTCGCGGCGATGGGATTGGCAACCATTGCTAGTTTGGGTCTGTCGCCTATCGACAGCCGGAAACGACCAGCCACTGCGGTCGCGGGTTCCGCTCGCGCGCTATGGCGTGATCCGGCGTTCATCGCGGTCGTGGTGGCGGCGAGCTTTGTCCAATCCAGTCACGCGCTCTACTACGGCTTCTCAACCATCGACTGGCAGACGTCCGGCTTTGACGGATCCACGATCGGCGCCCTCTGGGCCTTGGGCGTCATTGCCGAGATCGCACTGTTTGCGGTGTCGGGCCGCCTGCCGGCCACGATCACACCAACTGCGCTGCTCCTCGGCGGCGCGGTGGGTGCTGTGGTGCGTTGGATCGCGATGGGCCTGTCACCTCCCGCCGCCATGTTGCCGTTGCTGCAGTGCCTGCATGGTCTGTCATTCGGAGCAACTCACCTCGGGGCCCTGGCCTTTGTGGTACGTGTGGCGCCCGAAGGGCTCGGTGCTACTGCGCAGGGTTATCTTTCCGTGGCGCTCGGGCTCGCAATGGCGGCCGCGACCGGACTGGCCGGGCTCCTCTATGAACAGTATGGCGCAGCTGCCTACGGGTTCATGGCCATCGGGGCCTTGATGGGGGCCGCGAGCGCCTTGGTGGCTCACCGGTTGCGGCGCTGAACCGGAAGCACCAAGTTGTTGTTGGGCTGGCAGCTTGGATACATCGAAGCAAGCTCGCGGCCATGGAGGTAGAGCATGCGCTGCGTCAGGCCGCCTTTGCTGGCGATCCAGCTGCGCACATTCTGCGGATAGATGTCTAATAGCAACTGCGTGCCACCTTGGCTTGTGACATGCTGGCCGTTGTCCCCCGGGTGCCAGGCGGCATGGAATCCAAGCCGTGCACGCTGGGTCATACAAATGCGTTCGCGTGGAATGACGCCCAGGATCATGGTGCAGGCGGAAAGGCAGGGGCCGTCAATGATGACGCGATCGCCAGATGTGCGCAGCGCGACCAGGCTCTCCAGGTAGGGACCGATCTGGCCGCCCGCATCGCGCACGATGCGCACCGCCGCTCCCGCAGGCGCGGGCAGAAGCGTTGCCAGTGTACCGAGGGCTAACACGCTAAACACGACTGTACTAATCCGCATGGAATGGATCCCCTTGCCGAATGTAGATATCCCCTTGCCGATGTAGATATTCTCTCAGTCAAAACTTGATGGAAGGTTTTCAAGCCAAATATTGCGTCTGATCTGTGGCACTCCGATGCGCCCTTTCACTATTGGATCAGAAATTTCAGCAATCTCACTCTGACCTCGTCCCGCGGCGCAAGCCGCCGTGAGGAGCCCATCCAAGTCGAATCGACCGACCTGGGTAAGCGTCCCGTTTCGCAGGCCGCGCCTGCTATGGAGCAGCGTTGCGCACTATGAGGCCGAGAGAGTTCCGCGCTTCTGACACAACCTATCCCCAAAGGGCGGAACTAGATGGGTATACCAAACTGCCCACATAACGCAAGCCGTCGGGACGGTCGCGTGCCAGCAAGAGCGCGCCGTCGAGATCGACAATGCGGGCGCTTTGCGCAACCAGCATGGCCGGCGCCATGGCGAGCGACGTCGCGACCATGCATCCGACCATGACGTCAAATCCCAGGCGTTGCGCCTCTTTTGCCATGGTAAGCGCCTCGGTCAGTCCGCCGGCCTTGTCGAGCTTGATGTTGACGGCGTCGTATTTTCCGACCAGCGAAGCAAGCGACGAACGGGCGTGCACGCTCTCATCGGCGCACACCGGCAGGGGACGGGACGTCCGTGCCAGAATGTCGTCTTGCCCGGCCGGCAGGGGCTGTTCGACCAGCGTGACGCCGGCCTCGGTGCAGGCCGCAAGATTGGGCCCAAGATTGTCGGGCGACCAGCTTTCATTGGCGTCAACAATGAGTTCGGCGTCGGGGGCGGCGCGGCGCACCGCCATGATGCGGGCCCCATCGCCGTCACCGCCGAGCTTGACCTTGAGCAGGGCCCGGCTCGCAGAGCGGATTGCGCGTTCGGCCATTTGCTCCGGCGTCCCGAGCGATATCGTAAAGGCCGTGACCAGCGCGCGCGGCGCGGGCAGGCCGGCCAGCGCGTGCACGGGCTTCGACGTGAGTTTGGCGGCCAGATCCCAGAACGCGCAATCGATCGCACAGCGTGCCGCGCCCGGCTTCATCGCTTGCTGCAGGGCCTCGCGATCGAGGCCGCGCGCAATCGCGGGAGCCATTGCGGCGACGGCCTTGGCGACCACCTCGGGCGTTTCATCATAGCGCGCATAGGGCACACATTCGCCGCGCCCGCGGTACGGGCCCTGGGCGAGTTCCGCGACCACAACAGCGGCTTCGGTCTTGGCGCCACGGCTGATCGTAAAGGCGCCGGCGATCGGCCAGCGCTCAATTTGGACGGAGAGGGTGGGAAATGACATTGCGGCCCCGGTAACCAATGCCGCCTACTGTGCAAGTCGCAAGGCGGCTGCAATATCCTCCGGCGATGATTGAACGACGCTGTCAACCAATGTCTGGATCGCAGCGCCGGATATCGGCTTTACGTCCATGCCGGATCGTTTCGCGTCATCAAGAAACGCAGGGTCACTCATCGTTCTATCGAAGGCTTGCCGTAAGACCGCAATGCGCTCAGGCGGTAACCCGGGTGGAGCGACAAGCGGCCGGCTGAGTGGGGATGTAGAAGCGAGCAGACGCAGCGCGCGCCGATCCGTGTCAGATCGCGCATAGCTCAAAATCAATGGTACATCATGTCCCGTAACTGAAGAAATATCCGGATCCAAATCTGTTCCCCATTGAACAAGCACGTTGAGTTGGCCACCGCGCATGAGCTGGGACATAGTGGCCTTCATCGAGGACCATGCCTGGCCGGCGTTGCAGTTCACCTCATTGCGTTGCATCGCCAAGGTGATTGATGTCACGCCGGGATAGCCTGAAACGACGCGCACGTCGGTCGACAAGAGCTTCCCGATTGCATTTGCGAACATGACAGTCGGGCCGGCTCCCGAACTTCCACAAATCAGCCCGCCTCTGCTTTGCACCATGTCCATGGATCGCAGCCCGGACTGGCGGGACGTGATCGACACGAGGTTGTCGACGATAGGGTTCCCGATCCAATTAAAGCGAGTGGCATCATACATGACGCCAAGTTCCTGAAAAATCTGGTCCATCGGAGTACTTTGGACAACACTTCCGATTACGGTTCCGTCTCTTGGGGCTAGATTGAACAGCCAATTGGCGGCGACGCGACTTCCAGCGCCGGGCTTGTTCTGAACCACGATGGTCGGATTTCCGGGGATATGCTTGGAAAGTGTTCGGCCTATAAGGCGCGCATACGCGTCATATCCGCCGCCGGCTTCAAAGCCGACGACGATCTGCAAGGTCTTGCCCTGGTAGAAGGCGCGAGGTTGTTCGGCGCTTTTCGCTTGAGCCGTAACGAGAAGCCCTCCGATGATTAGGAGAACACTCGCGCGGCTGATGTTCATGCAATCTCGATCCACCGGCCTCACTCCAAGCTTGTCAGCCAAATCAATCCTGCAAACCGTAGTACCACTCCCGCAATTTCCGATACGTTATCGGTTCATATCGAGCCGGTCTCTGCGACGATTGGCATGTCGGAATGCATTCGATGACGGCGTCCCCGCTGGGCCCGAAGAACACAGGAATGGAATAGCGTTCAACATCTGCGGTGTTGATGACACGATGCTTCGTGGACAGGTAACGATCGTTCGTCCACCGCATGATGACGTTACCCGTGTTTACAAGAAAGGTGCCGGGCACGATTGCAACATTGCGCCAATGACCCGATGGCATCCGGACCGCCAGACCCGGCACGTTGGACTGAGCCAGGAATGTCATGAAGCTGTTGTCGGTATGCGGTGCGATCCCGTACTGCCGGTCGCCGATCGTCTTTTGCGACGGGTAATTCAGAAGCGACAACGTCAAGTGCGGTTCTTTGAAAAACCGCTCAAAAAAGTCGATGGGCATACTCAGGGACGTGGCCCAGATCGGGAGGAAGCTCCGCGCGAGCTTCTCAATGGCGGCATGGTACTCGTCGACAGTTTCACGAAACCCCGGAAGATTTTCAGGCCAGACGTTAATTGCTTTGTAATGGGGGGCGGACGGAGGCAACTCGCGGGTCACAAGGAACTTCGCGAGCAAGTTTGGTCTGGCATCCTTGATAATGTCGACCTTGGCTGATTTGGAACGCGGTGTCGCGGGTCCCACATAGCCGCTTTGAAAGCTGTCTGTGAATCGATGAGGGACTTGCGCTTTCACCTCGGGAGGCAAGGAATGAAACCTGCGAGACTGGGCGAACACCCGATCAACGAGATCCGCAGAGATGCGGTGTCCCCTCAAATAGAAGAATCCGACCGTTTCGGTGATCTGACGGAGCTCCCTTGCAACGATCGCAAGTCCTTCTGCACTGCCGGACAGCGCCGGGGCGATGTTTAAAATCGGGATCTCCTCCCTGGAGTCGGGATGGTCCATCAAATAGGTGTCTTCATCCGATGGCACACGGTTTACGGCCGATGAAGAAGCTTGAACCATCGTAAAGTCCTCTGCTTACGGCTCATTGGCAGGGCAACCACCCTCCCGGGCGGCAACACCCTTCCCGGCGGCAACACCCCGCTCGGGCGGCATGCCGGAAGGATATCATAATTTGCGCCATCGCCGGAGTGTCGCGTTCGTGTGGGATGCGGAAAGTTAGGGAATGGGGATGCGTTGGCGGGCCGGCGCTCGATGCAGGCTACAAGCGCGTAGGATGGGTAGAGCATGAAAAAAGCGCGTCTTGAACGCGCTTTTTTTGCGAAACCCATCAACCTCATTGCGTGGGTTCGGTGATGGGTTTCGGCAAGGCGCGCAAGTAAGAGCGCGCCTTGCCTCTACCCATCCTACTGATCGAACCGTCCGGCGGCGTGAGCCAGCATGGTGTAGACCTTGCCGGTCTCGGAGGTGAGGTAAGTGCGGGCCATGACTTGGCCGCGGTCGTCACGTGACACCTCGTCCAGCAATCGTTCGAATTCGGCGACATAGCGATCAACCGTCTGCATGAATTCCCGGTCGCTACGGTATTTGCGGCGAATCTCGTCAAATGCACGCTGGCCCTGCATCGTGTAAAGCTTGCGCGTGAACACGTTGCGTTCGCCGCGTTTGTAGCGGTCCCACAATTCGCCGGCAGCTTCATGGTCGATCATGCGGGCGATGTCGACCGCAATGGAATCAAGCGAATCCATCGTGTGCCGTTCGCCCCGCGGCGTTTCCGGTGGCGGCTCGCGCAGCGATTCCCGTGACGGCGGTTCACGCACCGACGGGTCCCGGATCGGCGATTCGCCGTCTTGCGAGGCACGCGTGAGCAGGTCCGAAAGCCAGGCGCCACGCCCATTATTGCCCGGGGTGGCGAGGTTGCCGTTGCCTGGGCTGAGCGAAGGCGACTCGGCACGCCGTGTCGGAGGCGGGGGTGTCGGAGGCGGGCCCATGCCGCCGATGTCAGTTCGGCCGCGCGGCGGCTCTACACGCGTGGGGCTGCTTACCGCCATGACGGGCTCGCGCCGAGGCGCGACCGTTTCGATCGGTTCGGCGCGGCGGCCCCCCGGCTCCACCGTATCGAGGGTGCGGCCATGACGCGCGACAATACGATTGAGTTCAGCCAGCGCCTCGATCTGGTCGACGATCACGCGGCGCATCTGCGCGGCACTATCGGCTGTTTCCTGCGGCAACTCGAGGATGCCCTTGCGCAGTTCGCCACGCGTGGTTTCGAGTTCGTGTTGCATCTCCGCGGTCATCCGCTTGATGCCATCGACCACTTCGGCGAAACGTTCGGCGGCCTGATCGAACATGGCGTGGGCGTCGCCGGTGGATTGTTCGAATATGTGCCGCATGGAGTCGCTCGTACGCTTGTGCTGCTCGTCGGCGACCTGGCGGACGGTTTCGAAATTTTCAGAGATGGCGCGTGCGCCCTCGCTGGTCGAATCGGCAATCATCCGTGCCACTTCGCGGGCGCGTTCGGAGGCGCCTTCAAGCGATTGATCGAGCAGCCCCGAGAACCGCGTCAAGCGATGTTCGAGATCGTTGGCTTTGCTGTCGAGCGCGGCGATCAGGCCGTTGAGGGATTCGGTGCGTTCGCTGAGCGACCCCTCCGTGCGGCGATTGCTGCGGTCGATCAGCGACACGGCCTCGGCCAACGACCGGCCATGGGTGTCGAATTGAACCGCGAGCTGTGAGAGGTCAGTCGCCATCTTGCCGCCGGCATTCTGGAAGGCCCCGATGTGGCGTTCCAGCTCGGTATTGGCGTTCCCGGTTTTTTCGGCGACGTTGTTCATGGCGGCGACGAAGTCGGCCACGCGCGTGACCAGCGTGCCCTCGATCTCGCCCAAATTGTCATGCGCACCGCTTAGCACTTCCTGCAGCAGGATGTTTGCTTCGCGCAGGCGCTCAAACAGGGCGGTCGTGTCGGAGCGCAGCATGCCGTGAGTCTCCAGCATTTCCTGCACGGCCGTTGCGGCCGTCTGCCTGGAGGTCTCGACCGCGGAATGGGTTTGTTCCTGCAAGTCGTGCAACGTGCGGGTTACGGTCGAGGCCGCGCCCTTGGTGGCGATATCGGAAGCCTCCTGCAATTCCTTGATTGCGCGAGTAACAGCCGTCGTGGTGTGCTCGGTTGCGGCCTGAGTTCCCGACTGGATTTCCTTGTATGAACGAGCGAGCGTCGTGGTCGCGATTTCGCTTGCCTCATTGATGAGGCGCGCGATCTGCTCGCTGTTGTCCATCATCGTCGACGTGAAGGCGAAGCCCTTCGCATCAATGGCCTTGACGGCGTGATCGGTTATGCGGCTGAGCTCGTTCGTGAATTCCCGGCTCTTGTCCGACAATGCGACCAGGAGCGTGCTCGATTTCTCATCGAGCAGGCGGTTCATCTCGGCCGCGCGGGTGCTGACGGCCGTGGTTATTTCTTCAGACTTGCCGACGAAACTACGCGCCACCTCGGCGCTGACCCCAAGCAGGGTGCGCTCGACGTCGGTGGCGTTTTGCTTGAGCACGTTGCTGACCCCCGTCGACATTCCGGCGAGGCTGCGTTCGGCATCCTGCGCGCTCGTTCGGATAGCTGTCGTCGTGGTTGAGGCAAGTTGCGCCAAAGAGCGCTCGGCTTCGCCCGAATTGCTTTTGATGGCTTGGCTCAGCTGCTCCAGGCGGGCATTGATCACGGTCGTGGTCGACGTCGCCAGCCCGCTGATGGATCGCTCGACTTCCGTCGAACTGGTCTTGATCGCATTGTGCAACTGTTCGAGACGCGTACCGATGACTTCCGTGGTCGTGGCGGCAAGTTCGGTGATCGAATGTTCAGCCTCTCCGGTGCGGGTCTTGATGGACGTGGTCATATATTCGACGCGCTGGACGAGCATATCCGCGGCAGCCTTGCTGCGCGTCTCGATTTCCTTGGTGACGGCTTCGGCGCGACCCAAGAGCAGTTCTTCGAAACGGCCGATGCGGGTATCGAGGTTGTTGGCGACTTCCATGGCGCGGTTGGCGAGTGCCTTGTCGATGTCTTCGATTTTGGCCCCAAGCGTGTCCACCAGCTTTGCACCGCGCACGTTGATGACCGCTGTGACGTCGCTGATGCGCTTATCGAGCTGTCCGACGACGTCCTTGCCGCCTTCCGCCATGGTCTTGGCGATTTCCATGATCCGCGTGCCGAGTGAGTCGTGCAGCGTCTGGGCGCGGCCATCAAGGGCGTCCTGGAAGCGGACAAATTGCTGGTCGATGGTGGTCGCGACTTCCGCAGTCTTGGTGCTGACACGGGTGTCGAAGTTCTCCAGGTAAGACCGCATGGAGTTCGCAACTTCACTCGTGCGTTCGCCCAGCCGCTCCACCATTTCACCGCCGTATGTTTTCACGGTGCGGTCGAATTCGCCGAGGTGGCGGGTAATGAGATTGCCCAGCGTCGTGGAGTCGCGCGCGATGCGTTCGGCAAGTTCCGAACCGCCGTGATTGAACATGTCTTCGAACGACTGCAAGCGGGTTGCGAGCATTTCCCGGATTGCGTCGCCACGGGTGCCGATGACTTCGGCGAGCTGTTCGGCGCTTTCGCGAAACGTGTCGCTGACCTTGCTGCCGCGCTGGATGATGGTGTCGGTAATGCGGGCGCCGGTCTGTTCGAGCTTGTTGACCACGTCGCCGCCACGCAGGCTGAGATCGAGCACCAGCGAATCGCCGGTGGTCTTGAGCGACGTATTGACCTCTTCGACGCGATTGGAGATGGCGTCGGCAAGATGATTGCCGGTATCGACGACAAGTTCGGTGAGCTGCTGCGTGCGGCCCGTCATCATGTCGAGAATGGCGGCCGATTTCTGCGAAAACCCGTCCGCCACGCGGTCAAGGCGTACCGACATCATGTGCTGAAGGTTGGCGGCGATTTCCGTGAATTCGTCGCCAATGTGGTCGGTCTTGAAGTTCAATGTCGCGGTGAGGCGGTCGGAGGCCTGCGCAATTGCGTCCGCGGTCGTCGCGCCGGTCGCTTCCAACCGTTCGAGGAGATCGCCGCCGCGTTCGCCGAGCTGCTCGATCATGGTGTCGCCGGCGTGGGCCAATGCGCGCGTGATGTGCTCGCCTTTTTCTGCAAGAGTATGCGTGATCCGCCGCGCCGCTTCGTTGACCTGTTCGGCGACCAGGTCGCTGATTTGTGAAATGTCGTGAGTGAGGTCGAGATGGACGCCGTTGATGGCGTCTCGCACCTGGTCGGCCTGGCCAACCAGCGTGTCGCGCTGACTCCCGAGATCCTGCAACAGAGCCCGAATCCGCACTTCATTGTCGTTATAAGCATGTTCGAGTGCGGAAACTTCGTTGGCAACGAGCGTTTCGAGTTCCGCGGCACGCGCCAGCGCGCGCTCAACGCCATCTCCCATGGCGGCGACTTCGCGCCGTATGGCCTGGCCGACGGTCACGATCGATTCCCGCGCCGCCGTTTCGGGCTCTCCGAGACGCATGGCCACTTCCGCCATCGACTGGGCGATCATTCGCATTTCCTGCGAACGCCAAGCCATGTGTGCCAGGACATAGAAAAACACAACCGGTGCCATATAAATGGCGCCCAGCACGGCGAGAATTGGCGCGGTCAATCCGGTTGGACCCAGCGCTGCCTGCAAGTCGGAAACGTAAAGTAAACCAAAGCCGATGCCGCCGACCACCCACACGCCCGCAAAGATACTGGCGAGAATGAACGATGTCTTCGGCGGGCGGCTCTGGATCGAGCGCAGGATGGTTCCAATCGATTCGCGATCGTCATTGGCGGGGTGACGACGCAGCGAGGCAGAGTCGTCACCCCGCCGAAGATCATCATCGAAAATGTCGGATTTGTTGGACGACCTGGAACGCAAACCAAGCCAGGACTCCTCCGCCGGTTCGGGGTCGCCAAATCCGGTTGATGATGAGCCCTGTCCCGAGGCTGGCGTTTCTTCTTCCCGGATATGAAGTGCATCTTGGATTGCCGACAGTGCCGCTTCTGTCGGGTCCTTCATCTTCTTCGGGGTGTTAGCCATATCGGTCGTCGCCTCGTTGTTACGCTGTACTACGGTCGCGGCCGATACTGCGGCCACGCCACGAGCGCGTTGATCTCGAGATCCCCTCCGGATCCGCCCCGGCCGCCGGCCCTAAATTGTGCCTCGAACCCATACGGCAGCCATCTCGACATCCTAACCTCTTGGGCCGATGATGGAAACAATTGGGTAAGGATTCTTTGATCATCGTTAAGGATTGAGTAACCATATATAATCCGGCTTGCGGTGAACGTGACAGCTGTTTTTGCTTCCGCAACTAGCGGATTTTCCAGCTATATTGCGGCTGCCGTGCGGCCGTCCAAGGGCGAATGGCCTTGAAGTTATCCACACTATTCACAGCCCCGGCAGGCGCCATGCCAAATGACGCCCCGTTTGGGCGAAAAATCGTCCTTCGGCTGGAGCCACGATTTTGCCGGGAACGCCATAATATGGACGCTTTGGGTCTGTGACGGTCCAGCGCGAGGCCTTGAGGTAAATTAAGACCATCGGTATGCCGCCAAACGACCAGGATTCCAAACTCGCCGCACACGTCTTTTTCCGTCGGGAAAGTCGCGCAATGAAAGTCTATCAAGAAGGTGCCTATGCGATGGCGTCGTTGAGCGCCGCCGTCGTAGCCTTTCGGATCCTCATCAAAAAGGGCCTGATCACCCAGGAGGAGGCGGTCCGGGAACTGCTGGATGAAGCGGTTTCCAGGGCCATATTTGCCGAAGGCCAGTCGCTTGGCACCAAGACCGCCGAAATGAACCGTCAGTCGGCTGAAATCCTGAAAATGATCGCCCAGGGGCTTTGACCTCCTGACGCATGCAGACAATTGAATGGATTTTGATGCCGGACGTTAACCAACGCCGCAAGTAATGCGGCGTCTGACGCATGATTTCAGCTAAAATTTGCCCCGTTTTGTCGCCGTCATGCCAAGGTGTCTTGGAATAATTGGGCCCCTGGGGAGGTGCCAAAATGAATCATCCGGTAGATACCGCAGATCGGCCATTCCCAGCCGTGCTGCCAGTGACGATCGGCCACGTGGCTTCGCCGCCGTTGATTCC
Organism: Xanthobacteraceae bacterium; assembly: GCA_035300505.1. Taxonomy (GTDB): domain Bacteria; phylum Pseudomonadota; class Alphaproteobacteria; order Rhizobiales; family Xanthobacteraceae; genus VAZQ01. Next base: position 41,853 of record DATGVJ010000418.1, on the reverse strand, counting down.
AGTGGAACCTGTCATTGACACAAAACACTTGGCTCGCATGACGCTCGGCGACGAGCGCCTTGAGCGGGAAGTCCTGGAATTGTTCATGCGCCAGGCCGATATGCTGCTCGGGCGAATGATCGACCAGTCACCGGGTGTCGTTGTCGGGCTTTCGCATACCCTGATGGGCTCGGCGCGGGGTGTCGGCGCCTGGAAAGTGGCGGATGCCGCGGCAGCTCTCGAGCGCATCGGCAAAACACCGGCCGTCCCGGCCGCGATCGCGATAAACCGCCTGGCCGAAGCTGTGACAGAGGCCAAGTCGGCGATCGCAAACCGATATGGGCCGGCTTCGGAAAAATCGGGCTCCAATCTCAGGTTTACCTGATACCGGCGCAACAATGTTTACCGTAGCGCCGGCGCGCGCGAGCCGTTATAGGGGGCTGGCAAATTCTGCCCCTCCTGTGACCCAATCTCCCATGGCAAAAATCACTTTTATCGATCACCAAGGCACCGCCCGCACCGTGGATGGCGACATCGGTTCGACCGTCATGGAGACGGCGATCAAGAACAATATCCCTGGTATCGAGGCTGAATGCGGCGGGGCCTGTGCCTGCGCGACCTGTCATGTCCACATCGATGCGGCCTGGGAGACGGCTGTGGGTCGGCCGACCCCGATGGAAGAAGACATGTTGGATTTCGGGTTCGACGTACGCAGCAATTCGCGCCTGTCCTGCCAGATCAAGCTGGTAGCGGACCTCGATGGTCTGGTTGTGCATACTCCGGAACGGCAAGCCTGAGCATTTTTCGGCGCCTGCCCAATTCCCTTTTGACCGCCATCCGATCGTAGCCCGATGGAGGGCCGCAACCGCGCTTGCGCGGTTAAGGCACGTAATCGGGGGTTCGTGCGATGTCGCAATGTGACCCGCATTAGGCATCTGCGCGTCTCACGACGCGCAGATAGCTCCATGCGGGCTACGAGGCTAATCTTTTTTAAGTTGCAGTCGTTGGAGGCGCTCGAGCAAGATGGGTGGCAGTGGCTTGGCCCGCCGTGTCTCTAGATCGATCAGCACCATGGTTGAGCGACCGCTCGCGACGCAAACGCCGTCGCAGAAGATGCCCTGCGTGAATACATAGGAGCTGCGTCCGATATCGCCGACCGCCGTGCCAACCTCGATCTGGCCAGGCCAACGCAGCTCTTTGAGAAAATCGATTTGAATCCTCGCCAACACGGTCGTTGCCCCGGCAACTTGCAGGCCTTGGTCGGGATCGAAGATGACGCTGACGCGGCCGGTTTCCAAGTAGGTCGAGTAGACCGCATTGTTGACGTGGCCTTGCCGGTCCATGTCGCCGAATCGGACGATTTCAGGGGTGCGGATTTTGAAGCTTTCGAGACGGGGCGCTGCGGTGCGCTCAAGCGAGGGCTGTTGCAAATGGCTCTCCGGGGCGGCGCGCAACAAAACGATTGGGCGCAGCGGCGATTCCAACAAAGGACAGTGCAAAAAAACCACGGCAGGGCATACCGAACCGGACAAGGGACGGCAAGGAAAGGATGCTCAAATACATTGATTGAACTCGATTATGCGGAATTTCCCCCTTTTCCTGCCGCACCGTCCCGGCTACATCCACCCGTCGCCCTGGCGGGGCGTACGTGTGGGTTCCGGTGACTGATGCATGAGGTGGATGACGCATGACTGAACCGATCAAAACCGACGTGCTCATCATCGGGGCAGGTCCCTGTGGGCTTTTCGCCGTTTTCGAACTCGGCCTGCTCGACATGAAGGCGCATCTTGTCGACATTCTCGACAAGATCGGCGGCCAATGCGCGGAACTCTATCCCGAGAAACCCATCTACGACATTCCCGGCGTGCCCTATTGCACGGGTCATAGCCTGGTTGAATCCCTGATGACGCAAATCAAGCCGTTCAAACCGGAATTTCATTTGCAGGAGATGGTGGAAACGATCGAAAAAATTGGCGATCCGCTGTTCCGCGTGAAGACCGATGGCGGCAAGGAATTCGAAGCCAAGATCGTCGTGATCGCGGCTGGCGGCGGTTCGTTCCAGCCCAAGCGTCCGCCGATCCCCAACATCGAAGCTTACGAGGGACATTCGGTCTTTTATGCCGTGCGCAAGATGGATAGGTTCCGCGGCAAGAGGGTCTTGATCGTTGGCGGCGGGGATTCGGCGCTCGATTGGACGCTCAACCTTGCGCCACTGGCGAGCCACGTCACGCTCCTGCATCGGCGCGACCAGTTTCGTGCCGCACCTGACAGCGTCAACAAGATGATGGCGCTGGCGAATGAAGGCAGGATTGATTTCAAGCTCGGTCAGGTGACAGGTCTCGTGGGCGAGGGCGCCCAGCTCGCCAAGGCGACCGTCAAGGGCAACGACGGAGCCAATTATGATGTGGCCTGCGATGCGCTGCTGCCGTTCTTCGGGTTGACCATGAAACTCGGGCCGGTCGCGGATTGGGGCATCGAAATGAAGGACGGGGAATTGATCCCGGTCGAAACGGCTTCGTTCGAGACCAATGTTCCCGGCATTTTCGCAATCGGCGACATCAACTGGTATCCCGGAAAGCTCAAGCTCATTCTGTCGGGCTTCCACGAGGCCGCACTGATGTCACAGAAGGCGTACCATTATTGTTATCCGGGCAAGCGTCTGATCTTCCAGTACACCACGTCTTCGTCGAGCTTGCAGAAGAAGCTTGGCGTGTCGTAGTCGACGTTATGGCTCGGGAGTGAGATCGGCAGGCGGTCGCAGTGTCGGCAGTTCTGCTGCAGGCGGTCGTGCTTCCGGCAGTTCCGCTGCAGGCGGTTGCGGTGCCGGCAGCTCCGCTACAGGCGGCTCCGCTGCAGGCGGCTGTGCTTCCGGCAGCTCCGCTGCAGGCAATTGCGGCGCCGGCAACTGCGCTGCTGCCGGCAGCCCGAGCTTTTCACGGACGGCCAAAAGGGCCGCGTCGGCCATTGCGGCATGTCCTTCGGCGGTGGGGTGAATGGCGCCGCCGTGGACGGCCGACACGATGCCCCAGCTCGCGTCATGGATACTGGCCGGAGCCATCACGGAAGTCCCCTGCGGATAGCTCATGGCTGTGAAATAACTGTCGTTGGCCGTGCGTATCCAGCGCTTGCGTGGCAGGTATGGTCGATAATCGCTTGCCGTCATATTGCAGGCCATGGGGTCCTGGGACGCAGTAGCGAGGTCGCTTTCGAAGCTCTTGCCTTGCGGCGAAAAACATTCCCGATCGAATGCCGGATCGTCGTTTGAGCGCGCGCAGAAGCCATGTTGAGCAAAGGCAGCCTGGTGGGCGTCGACGAATGTCATGCGCTCGGCAGCGGGATCGCGGCAGGCCTTGCCGTCGCACAGCGCGAGTGCCTTGAGCTTCGGCAGGAACTGTTGCGAGACGAAATTTGCGACTTGATGCAACTTTGAGCCATTGGCGTTGAAAGCGGGATGAACGTCAAATCCATCGCGTCCGCCGGGGCAAGGCGTGTCCGCGCCGGCGAGCGCCGGGTGCCCGTAGGACGTATAGACGACCTGCGCGAGATTGCCGCCGACAAGCGGCTTTAGCGCCGAGCGCAGCTTGGCGAAATCAGCCGACAATGTGCCATCGAGGATATGCTGCGATTCCGGGACGAAGGTCACAAAACCGCCGCGGCGCGCAAGGCCGCGCTCGACTGTTCCTTCGATAATGATATCGCCAACCAGGCCGGAAAAATTGATGTCGTTTGCCCCAATGGTGAGCAATACGAGATCGAGAGACCGTTTGGGTTGCTGGCGGCGGGCGTCAGCAAGCGTATCTGTCAATTCCGCGATCTGCCCACGTGTCAGTGGCGGGCAGGACGTGGTGGTACCCGGGATCGCACATTCGCGGACTGATTGGTTGCCGAGGAGGCCGGCATTGATCGTCGCGCCCGAACAGGCCAGCGGGATGAATGTTACGGCAAGATGTGTGTTCTCGATGGCGAGCGCCAGCGTCGTGCGCAGTTGGTAGCTATAAAGCGAACGGTGGCACGGACCGCTTTCCCAGCGCGCGCTTTGCCGTGCCCAGTCGGCGGCACGCGAGTCCTCGCCAGCGTCATTGCAGGATCTGTTGCCGGTATATCCTTCCCTGCTTGGCCGGTAATATTCGCTGCTGTTGCTGCCGAGAAATCGGCGAAAGCAGAAGCCGATGTCCGATAGACGTACGGCGCGATCCGGATTGCCTTCCCCGGCGGCAATCGAGTCTCCAAGCCCGGCGATCAGAACATCGCGCACGGCAATTTCCGTAACCAAGCGGTGTGCGGTTCCATCCGCAAGGACGATGTCTACGCTTGTCAGCGTTTGCTTGCCGTAGGCGACACGGATGATCACCTCTTCATCGCAAGCTTGCGTCAATTGCCGGGCTTCGCCTGCGCCGTCTTCGAAGGTCCAGACACAGGTCAGATCGGGTTCCGGCAGTCCCTGGAGAACGAGGCCCACACGATGATCGCGTGGTGCGAGGTAGGACTCGCGAACACCATCGCGGTCGCACGTCCCGAGCAGCCTTCCGGCCCGATCCACGCATAGACGCTCGACGATGTCTCGTGCCCAACCGCGGCCATCGCTTTGCAAGGCGAGCCGTTGCTCTGCTGCGAGTATGCCGTCGTCAAAATGGGCAGCTACATGGCGCTGGAAGTCCGCTTCGCTGCGGAACAGGCGGAACCGGCTTTTCACCTCCCAAATAATCTGCGTCGAGATCGGTGGGGTGATCTCCGTCGTGACTGGCGCCGGATCGGTATCTTGCGCGGCTGCCGGGTCCGGCCACCACGCACGAAGCAGACACGCAATTAGGCCGAAAATGCAATAGCTACGCATGCTGATTTTCGCTCGACATTATAGAAATGGATAGCGCCACTTATATAGCGTATGCGGCGGAAATATGCGGCCCAGTGGCCGAACGGTTCAGTGCAATTCATTATCGATACGGACCGGCGCCCGTATCGCGGATGCCTGGTTTGCGGCACGCGCCATGGCGCGGGAATGTGAGTGGGGATGCGGGGTGGGATTACATTTCACATTTCGCGTAGTTTTCGGGTTTGAAGTGGCAAGTGCTATTCAAAAAAATGAAAGCCCCGGGCCACTGCCCGAGGCTTTCACTCCAACCCCCCACGAAACCTAACGCACTCACCTTAGCTGCGTTTTTGGGAAGCGCAAACTTCATTTTCAGTCTTTAGAAAGATTCTTGGCGGCTGTGGCTTTCATGTCACGCTGCAGACGGAGTTTGGAGTGATTCGCAGGTATTTCATGCTGTTTTACCTCCGCTACTTGTCGGGGATTGTGGATGCCCGGACAGCATATCGTTGATCTTTCCACATTCGCAGCGTCGCGAGTAGGACGATGAGGGTTGCTAGCCAGGCCATGCGCGATCCATAGCGGTCATGTGGATTCGAAAGTGCGCCGCACGCAAAGGCGTTGGCCAGGAGAGCGATGGAAGTGGCGCCGGCAAGCCATGCCAAATCGGCAAAGCGCGCCTGCTTCATACCAATACCGATCACGGCGGCGAGCAACACCAGCGAGCCCCAGGCCACCGGCAGATGAACCCGGTTGATCGATGTGAAGTTGAGTTCGCCCTTGAACTGGCGGGCAGCCCGCATCCCCGGCAATGCAGTGGGGACGAAGTTCTCGATCATGCCGTGGGTGTGCCAGATTTCGGTATGGATGCCGTAGCCCGTCGCGTCCAGAACCAATTGTTCGGCCGTTGCGCCGATCGCGGCTTGCACCTGCTGCCACGGGTACTGGGTGAGCGATTCGATCACAATCGTGCGCATTTCGTCGTTCAGGCCGTCGAATCTCCCAAGCCGATCGAACACGCTGGCGCCCCAGAAGAACGCATCGGCCGATGCCGGCAGTTCGCTGCGATAATCGCAAAGCTTGAAGCGCGGATCGGGACAATGATCGTCGAGATAGCGGGTCGCGATGCCGGTCTGCAACATCCGGCCGAAGAGAATTCCGATACCGCCCGGAGTCCAGGAGATGCGGCCGGCGACGGCATAATTCGCCGCGACCAGCATGGCGGCGCCGAGCAGCAGGGCGGCAGTGCCCCGAAAAATTTGGGACATTGCGATCAGCCTGCGATCGAACAGCGCGACGAATAAGCCCATCCCCAGCATGGCCAGCAACACCAGCATGGTGGCGCTGTGGGTCGCCGACGAGAAGGCGATGAAAAGAAGCAGCGCGTAGCGCTCCCATCGTTTGATCAGGTCGGAGAAACGCAACAGTGAATAGATCGCCAGCACGGCGAGCCCCGCAAAGATGTCGGTGAGCAGCACGTCGACGATAAACGGCAGTGCCGTAACCACCGACAAGGCGGCGATCACGATGACCGTGGCGCGAGCCCCAAAGCCATGCAGGCGCGACACGAGTGACAGGATCCAGACCGTCAGTGCCGCCTGAACCAGGATCGCCGGCCAGAAGTCGGGACGTGTCAGCGCATTCAGGAATAGTCCGTATATGGTCGAGCGGCTGACTTCGAGTGTTCCTTCATACCAACGCGCGATGTAGCCGCCGGTGTCGTATTGCAGGAGCGGAAATCCGTTCCAAAGCGCCGGTGCCAACAGGATGAGCGTTCCTGCCAAGGCCGCGCCGATGCGATAGAGGATTTTCATGCCGGAACCGATCCTTCTTCCCGTTACAATGGGGCGGGACATGTTTTAAGATGCACGATCATGTTCGTCACCTTTTTCAATGAACTCAAGTCCGCTGGCGTGCCGGTAAGCTTGCGTGAATATTTGACCCTGATGGAGGCCATGGTCCGGGACATTGCGGGCCGGCGAGTGGAGGATTTTTACTTTCTGTCGCGTGCCGCACTTGTCAAGGACGAGCGGCACCTCGACAAGTTTGACCGCGTCTTTGGCCGGGTGTTCAAAGGTCTCGAGCTGTTGGCGGACGAACGCCTTGTCGAAATTCCGACCGAATGGCTCAAAAAGCTCACGGAAAAATTCCTTACCGACGAAGAAAAGAAACTTGTCGAGGCCATGGGTGGTCTCGACAAGCTCCTGGAGACATTGCGCCAGCGTCTCGCCGAACAGAAAGGAAGGCACCAGGGCGGCAACAAATGGATCGGAACGGCCGGCACTTCGCCATTTGGCGCCTATGGCTATAATCCTGAAGGCGTGCGCATAGGCCAGGATGAAAACCGCAACTTCAGCGCCGTCAAGGTTTGGGACCGCCGCCAATTCAAGGATCTGGATGATCAGGTTGAACTTGGCACCCGTAACATCAAGCTGGCTCTGCGGCGCCTGCGCAAGTTTGCGCGCACAGGCGCGCCCGATGAACTCGATCTCGATGGAACCGTGCGTGGCACGGCGCACAAGGGCTACCTCGATATACTGATGCGGCCGGAACGGCACAATTCCGTGAAGGTCCTGATTTTCTTTGATATCGGGGGCTCGATGGACTGGCACGTCAAGACGACGCAGGAGCTATTCTCGGCCGCCCGGAACGAATTCAAACATATGGAGCACTTCTACTTTCACAATTGCTTGTATGAGAAAGTTTGGAAGGAAAACCGGCGGCGGTGGGATCAAACGACGCCGACCTGGGAGGTGTTGCATACTTTTCCTCACGACTACAAAGTCATTTTTGTCGGCGACGCTTCCATGTCACCTTACGAAATCGCTGCCCAGGGCGGATCGGTCGAGCACTTCAACGAAGAGGCAGGGCAGGTCTGGCTTGAACGGCTCACGCGCACATATTCGGCGTGCGTGTGGCTCAATCCGGTACCGGAGTCCGAATGGCCGCACACGCAATCGATCCGCATGGTGCGCCAATTGGTCGGCGGACGAATGTATCCGCTTACGCTCGACGGCCTCGACCAGGCCATGCGGGAACTCGTGCGATAGGATTAGCGTTTGATCGCGAAATAGGCCCCGAACAGAGATATCAGGGACGCCGCGAACAATGCCAACAGGGTTGCGACCAATTGGCCAGCACCAGCGGGCGCGCTGACCGTGCCGGCGACATGACCGACCTCGGCAAGCCCGAACACCAGTGCGGCGCCTGCGATCCAGCGCAGCCCCCTCAGGCTGTGCCATGGCAGCGGAAACCGGCTCAAGCTCGCGACCACCACCGCGCTTGCCAGGAATGCTGAGCCCGCCATCAGCCACCAGGCGATGGATGACTGTAATTGCAGGCCTTGTGCAGAAAACAAGCTGCGCCACACACTGGAGAGTTCGATACCGGCATGGCTCATGAGGATTTCCACAGCAATGGCGGCAAGTACCCCGCAGGCGATGCCGGTTGCGTAAACGGCGGTGCGGGGAATGTCGGAATGCGGCAGTTCGCGGATGGGTGCTTGCATGGGACGCCCGAGCTGCTGAGGTTGTTCAATTCTTTGCCCACCGGGGGTGGCGAATCTGAAGTTCCTATCATATCGCGGCGAATGCGTTGAGGAACTTCCAATTCGCCGCACTATACCGGTTCCCGGTCTTGGCGCTGAAAGGGTGGTTCAAAATGAACGGGAACCGTGCGAGGGACGCGCGCGCGGAAATTCTCTGCTTTCCAGTTGAAAAAGTCATCAAGAGCGAGGATTATATCCGGGTCGAAACTTGGGAGCCTCGCATGAACTTGTTGGTCGCCTATTTGGCCTGCCTCTTGGTCACCCAATCGGCCGCCATTGGAATTGGGCTGGCTGTTGACAGGATGTATTCGCCCTACGGTGGCCTTGTCGTTTTTCTCGTTTTGTATTTTGCAATGTTTTGGGTTGCCTGGAAGGTCGCGGTTCACTTCACAGAGCCGAAATCGGCGCCGGCTAGCCCGCCCCGAGCATAAGTTCGGAGACGCCTCTGCCCATTGCAGCCTGCCCATTACATCTTCGTTCGTGACGCGCTCAAAAGTATTGACGCGTTACTGCCGGGATGCTGCCGACAGTTCCGGCTGTTCGTCCGTCGGCGCCTGCGCCTTTACCGGTATCTGCACGATGTTTTGGAACACCTGTCCATTCATGGCCTGTTCGGCGCCATATCGAAACAGCGCTTGCATATAAATATGGTCGAATAGGCCGCGATTAACCTCTGTGAAGTCTTCCGGCACGTGCGCGACATTAAGGCCGATCCCGAGCTGTCGGGCGCTTGCAGTTATCAGCATGAGTTCGGCCCGTAAGCCCGTGACGAGGGCCACCCCAATCGTCCGCCCCAAGATCGCATGTATCTGGCGATGTGGCATGCTGAAATCGGATGTGATCTTTGAATTGATGATCACATAGATCTGGTCAGTCGGCAGCCGTGCGTCTTGCGACGTGATGGACGATTCCGGGGCCACGAAAAACGGCGACGTTATGGTGCCATCGAGGTGCATTTCGTGAAATTTCTTGCCGTTCGATTCTACTTCGATGGAAACGGGTTGAAAGAACCCCGGAATGCTGGCGGAAGCGAGTATGACCTCACGGAACAACTTGAGCGCCTTGTCGTCACCCCGCGCCGCGATTGCGCCCATGTTCCAAATCACCCGGCGTCCGGCGTCCAGGTTGGTGGTTGCGACCAGATAACGGCGTCCCTTCATGTGTTCCGCCGCAATGGCTTTTAGCAAGTTCCGCGTTACCCGCTTTTCGATCAACCGCTTGAGCGGCCAGGTGTCCAAGAAGCTCTCGGGCGTCGGCTTGGCCTCGAATACGTCGGCGGCCGTGATGTCGGTAAAATTTTTCGTAAGCTCCCCGTCGAATTCGGACCCAAGGAATGCGTAGGGGCCGATCAAAGCTCCAATGCTGGCACCCGTTACGACTGCGAAATCGGGTCGATTGCCTGACTGTGTCCATCCGACGAGAAGCCCGGCACCGAATGCGCCGTCAGCACCGCCGCCGGATATGGCAAGCCATGGCCCGCTGACCGTCGGCAGCAGGCGCTTGAATTCTGTTTCGGAATCGCCCCAGACACGTGCGTCCGGGATGCCCGGAATTGTAGCCGCGGCCTGTTCTTCCAATGTGAACGGTGTGCGGGCGAGAATATCCTTGGGCGGATCCTTCTTCTGGGAGGGCTGCTTTTGAGCGGTCTGGGGTGCCGCCGCCTGGGAGGGCGGCTTTTGAGCGGTCTGGGGTGCCGCCTGTGAGGGCTGCTTTTGAGCGGTTTGAGGTGCCGCCTGTGAGGGCTGCTTTTGAGCCGTCTGAGCTGTCACCTGTGAGGGCTGCTTTTGAGCCGCCTGAGGCGCAACCTTGGGAGGCTGCTTCTGAACCGCCTGAGGCGTCGCCTGGGGGGATTGCTTCTGAGCCGTCTGATGAGCTGCCTGAGGCGTGGCCTTGTGGGGCTCGGATTTCTGGGCCGACCGCTTTTGGCTATCTTTGTGTTGTGTATCGCTCTTCTTGGGTTCGGTCTTCTGGACGGCCTTCTTTTGGGCGTCCTTCTTCGGCGCAGCCTTTTCTTGCACCGCACCTTTCTCAGGGGCGCCATTGTCGTTCTGCGCGAAGGCAACACCCGAACTTAGGGACGGACTGAACAGCGAAGGCGATGCACTCACGCCAATGAGAATGGCGATCATGGCCAAGCTGGCAAGGGCAAGTTTGGACTTCACCGGGAGCATCTCCAGTCAGATTCGGAATGACACCAGAATCATATCTAGGCAGGAACCTTTCGAGCGCCATAACTTACAGAGAGAGGCAATTGAGCACCTAGGCTTTGAGCCGCGCAAAATTAAGGCATACTCGTCACGAACCCTACCCTCGTCACTAAGCCCACCCGTCACGAAGCCCCCGCCGCGTGGCAAATGTACCCTGGGTTTATGACGCGGCGATATGGCGTCGATTCGTCATTTCGCGCTAGCCTTTTTCGTGATCGTCGGGTCAAGACCCCCTGGAGTTCAGTTCAGGGCTGGTCGCAACGGGCATCTTGCCAAATAACTTGCCCAATAAAGAGAATTACCTGGCTTTCCTCAGGCAATAAAGTTCATGCCCCGAATCAATGGCGGGGCATGCATTTTCGGGGCACGCTCTCGCGCGAAGAATCTAAAGTACCTATCATATCGCGGCCAAGTACGTTTGGGAACTTCAAATTCAAAAGCATCACTAGAATCAATGAGTTGCCCGTGCGTCTTGGATTCCGAAGTTCGCAAGAGCAAATGCCGCGATACGATGCGAACTTCGCAATCGGTGCATTAGCGACGTTCGGCTTCCCAATAGCCGGAACATGCGTCGGAGCCAGAGCGCCCGCTCCAACTGCCGCGGCCAGTCGTTCGGGTCATACGCCCGGAACCACTTGCCTGTGCGTCGCCAGCCGAAACGCTCACGCGAATGGCGCCAGCAGCGTTTACACGGCCCGTCATGTTGACGATGCCGCCATCGTACACGAGGTTGCCATCAACGATTTGGACCCCGTAGCGGTAGGCGCGGTCGCAAACCCCCCTTTGAGTCACAATAAGAACGCTCCATGCCCCATCAAAGGCAGTGCGTGCTGACGAAGGTGTCGGAACCGCAGTGACGCAGACCAAAGCTAGCAAACAATAGCGGGCGATATCGTGTATCATAAACTTCCTCGCATCTGACTTTGACGTCGACAATCGATTGACGTCGACCAGTTGTAGTCGCCCTGCCGGTTGACCATCATGGGGTCTTCCACCTTGGGGCCATCCTCCCTGTGAAGGGTCTTCCACCTTGGGGCCATCCTCCCTGTGAATTTCCATCATGGTGCAGGCATTGAGCCTTCAGTCTCCTCTCGAACAATCCTTTCGAACTACGCGCAATCTCTCGTACTGGATGCACATGATAGACGCTAGGCATTCGAAGGAAAAGCTCGTCTGTGGCCCACCTTCGATGAATTAGGCGGAGATTCGTCGAACTTCAAGACGGCCTGATATTGCTTGAAAACGGCTCCCGTGTCGAATGGTGCGTCGGATGCGACGCGGGTTCGGATCAACAGGTTTTTGCCTGGCCGGGACTTCCCATGGGCAGGCCGTTTGCCATAGTGAGATGCTGCGCCAGGGCTTTCATTTTGCTCGGGTTTTGCCAAGTTCGATAGCAATTGCCAAGGATTTCCGGAAAGAATGCCATGAAGACCAGTTCGGTTGCCCCTTTGATCGCCACGGGTGTGAAGCCGTCGGAGATCAAATTCCTGGCGATTTCCCACACCGATGCCGACCATACCGGTAATGTCGAATTGCTCCCGCAGTCGATGCTCCTGGTTCTGCGGGCGGAAATATGGCTGACCATCGTCCGCAGAGGCCCCGCTTCAAGCTGACATATCCTGACACAAAACTTGATGGCGATCGCGTTGGTGCCGTGACGGTTTATTCAACCGGTGGTCATGCGCGGGGCACCGGAGCCTGACGGTGCGAAAATATGCTCCGGCCTGTTACGAATGAGGGACGATATGAGTTGGCGATTGGCGGGTCATGCGATGGTTGGAGCGGTGCTCGGCATATTGGCGGCTCTTGCTGCGACATGGCCGGCCTGCGCTCAGGACTATCCGACGCGGTCAGTGCGGATTGTCGTGCCGTTTCCGGCCGGCGGCACAGCCGACGCCATGCCGCGCCTCGTGGGTGATTTCCTCTCGCGAAAATGGGGACATCCGGTGGTGATCGACAATCGACCCGGGGCCGCCGGCAATATTGGAGCGGAAGCTGTCTTCAAAGCCGAACCCGATGGCTACACGCTGCTGTCGGCGCCTCCCCCTCCGCTCGTGATCAATCAGAACCTCTATCCGAGGCTGGGCTTTGATCCGGCGGCCTTCGAGCCCATTACCATTATCAGCCGCGTTCCCAATTCGATTGTCGTCAACCCCAAGAACATTGCCGCCAACACAGTCTCTGAGTTGATTGACTATGCGCGCGCCAATCCAGGCAAGGTCACAGCCGCCACGCAGGGCAACGGAACCACCTCACATCTGACCGCAGAACTTTTTGCCTTGATGGCGAAGGTGAAGTTCCAGAACGTTCCCTATCGGGGGTCGGCGCCGGCACTGACCGACCTCGTCGGCGGCACGGTCGACATCATGTTCGACAATCTCGGCGTTTCTCTTGCGCTTGTGAAGGCGGGTCAGCTCAAGCTGATCGCGGTCGCGTCAGCAAAGCGGATGACAACCTTGCCGGCAATACCGGCGATCGGCGACACGCTTCCCGGCTTCGAGGCGGTTGCGTGGTATGCCGTGGTTGCGCCGCCAAAGACGCCGAAGCGAATCGTCGACCAGATCAATGCCGATATCAACGAGGCCCTGCGGCAGCCCGCGCTACTGTCGCGTTTTGTTGAATTTTCAGCGGAAGCCGTTGGCGGGTCGCCGCAAGAAGCTGCCCAATATATGCGTGAGGAAGTCGACCGCTGGAACAGCGTGATCAAGGCGGCAGGCGTGAAACTCGATTAAATGTCATCCTCCACCGACGGTTCAAGTTTCTCTCCCGCTGAGCCTGTGACGCTGACGCGGCATCGCTCATTTGTGCTGTTTTGGTGCGCGCGGACGTCGACGACAGGCGCCCTGCAGATGCTGTCGGTTGCCGTCGGCTGGCAACTATACGAGATGACGAACAATCCGCTGGATCTCGGCATTTCGGGCCTGGTCCAGTTCATTCCGCTTCTCGCGTTGACGCTTGTCGTCGGACAGGTTGCGGACCGCTACGACCGGCGTGCGCTCATTCGATTGACACAGGCCACCAAGGCCCTGGCGGCAATTGCACTTGCGGTGGGGACCGCCGGCGGGTGGCTGACGCGCGAGTGGATGTTCGTCATTGTGTTCGTGATCGGCGGCGCCCGCGCGTTCGAAATGCCGATCATGCATGCCATCGTGCCCGACATCGTGCCGCAATCAATTCTGCCGCGCGCGATTGCGGCTTCGGCAACGGCCCAGCAAACTGCCATCATATGCGGGCCGGCGATCGGCGGGTTCTTTTATTATCGGTTTGGTCCTGTTGCGGTTTATGCGCTTTGCGCCGTCACATTCGTGACGGCTGCCGTGCTGGTGAGCCTGGTGCAGGTGACGTTAGCCAGGCTCGACAAAAGGCCGGTTACGATGGAATCGCTGCTCGCGGGATTTACCTATATCCGCGACCGGCCGCTGCTGCTCGGCGTGATCTCGCTCGATCTATTCGCCGTCATGCTTGCCGGCGTCACGGCGCTGCTGCCGGTCTATGCGCGAGATATTCTTGAAACCGATGCCTGGGGGCTTGGACTACTGCGTTCGTCACCGGCGATCGGCGCTTTGACCATGTCGGTCGTACTGTCGCATCGAACGATCGCCAGCCGCACAGGATATTATTTGTTCGCATCCGTCGCAGGCTATGGAGCTGCGATCGTGGTTTTCGGGCTCTCGACATCGCTGGCGTTTTCGATGGTCGCGCTTGCGGCCTACGGAGCCGTCGACGCTGTCAGCGTTGTCATCCGGCATTCGCTGGTACTGACCCGGACACCCAATGAGATGCTTGGGCGCGTAATGTCGGTCAATTCTTTGTTTACGGGGGCCTCCGGCATGCTTGGCGACTTCCGTGCCGGTGCAATGGCGGCATGGCTTGGGGCCGTGCCGGCCGTGGTTCTAGGGGGTATTGGTGCGATCTTGGTGACATTGGCCTGGATGCGGCTGTTTCCCCAATTGCCGCGCATCGACAAGATCGTGAAAGACAAGGATTAGGATCGGACAACGAACACCGAGCATTTTGCGTAGCGCGCGACATGGCCAGTGTTCGATCCCATGAAGTTGGCACGAACTCCCGGCTTTTGGTGCCGATGTGAACTCATCACAATGAGGTCGGCGCCAACAGCCTTCGCCTCTTCCAGAATTTCCTGGTGTACGCCGCCGTGACGCACCGAACATGACACGCGTGATCCGAGCCCGATCTCGTTGGCTATGATTCCGAGCGCCTCTTCCGAGGTTTTTCGTTGCTGCGATTCAAAATCTGCCGGTACGTATGCGGCCAGCATCGCTGGCGTGAGCGGCAGCACGTTGACCAGCCGAATGACGGCGCCCGTTTGACTTGCCATCATCAACGCGGCCGCAAGGGCGGGTTTGGCAAGGTCCGGTTCTCCAAGGTCGATCGGAACCAAAATGCATTTGTACATCGGGCGCCCTTTCTGCGAGGCCTAATCCGTCTCATTCTTGATCAGCTGCGGTGAGATGAAGCGTTCAAGCCGACCCCCGCGACCGCGCAACTGATCCCATTTGTTTCCAGTGAAATCAATGACCGCAAGTCCGCCGGTCGGAAGTCCTTCATTGAGTTGTTCTCGCACCTCGACATCGCCGGAAGCGATCAAGAGGCGAGCAACCTCGTGCAGGCCGGGATTATGCCCAATGACGAGCAGGCTATGGGAGGTCCCTTCAACCTCCCGGACGGCGTTGAGGATGTCTTCAGGCCGCGCGTCGTAAAGTTTATCAAGGTAATCCGCCGGACAAGGCCGGGGGAAAGCGCCTCGCGCGGATTCCCAGGTGTCGCGCGTGCGTCGGGCGCTCGACACGAGGGCATGCTCCGGCAGCAGCGCGTGACGGGCCATATAGCTCCCGATCTTCGCCGCATCATTGCGCCCACGGGGGCTTAGGCCGCGGTCGCGATCCGCCATGCCGGGTTCGGCCGCAACGGCTTTGGCGTGTCGGAGGAGGATCAGGCGCATGGCATCTGCATCGGTTGTCTGGCCAAATTCTCGGGTGATCGCTCGGATGGTTTTTTGGACGTTTGCGTGGACGATTCTTTGGACGATTTCTTGGATCTTTGGACGATTCTTTGGACGTTTTGAAGTTAAGAGTTTAGCATGTTCCGGGTGTGGCGCGGTGGCGCTTGTACGATGAATTTGCAGGTCTCGGGAACAGATCGTGAAGGTATCCGAACTTCCGAATTACGAGTCCACTTGGTACACGACGACCATGGTGGATGTCCCGGAACGTTCGCCGCTCGCCAGCAATGTTGACGTCGAAGTCTGCGTCGTGGGGGCAGGGCTTGCCGGCTTGACGGTGGCGCGCGAGCTTGCGCGCCGCGGCTGGTCCGTTGCGGTCGTTGAAGCCGGCCGGATTGCGTGGAGCGCGTCGGGACGCAATACGGGCTTTGTCCTGCCGGGCTTTGCGCAAGGAATCGACGTCGTGGCCAAACGCGTCGGTCTCGATCATGCGAAATCGCTTTGGGCCCTATCGGAATCCGGTCTCGAATACGTTCGTACGACGATCCAAGAGACCGGCATGCCCGGCGTTGACTTGGTCGAGGGCGGTTGGCTCAAGGTTGCCAAGACGGATGCCGCGGACCATGACCTCGCGATGGTCAAGTTGCTGGGGCAGGACATGGGCGCTGCCGTCGAAGGGTGGCCAGCCGACCAGGTTCGCGACGTGTTGCGGTCCAATGCCTATTTTCACGCGCTCCACTTTCCCCGCGCGTTTCACATCCATCCGCTCAATTATGCGCTTGGCCTCGCGGCCGCAGCCGAACAGGCAGGTGTTCGGATTTATGAAGGGACGCCAGCACTTTCGATCGACATCGAAGGGGTGCGAAAACTGGTGGTGACTCCAGCCGGGACGGTGCGCGCATTCCGCATTGTCCTGGCGGGGAGTGTCCATCTGGGAGGCGTCATGGCGCGGGTTTCCGGTACCTTGCTTCCGGTCTGGACCTACGTGGCGACGACTGCGCCGCTCGGCGGACGGATAAACGAGGCGATCCGCTACCAAGGGGCGGTCAGCGACACGAACCTTGCCGACAATCATTACCGAATTGTCGGCGGCGACCGGTTGATGTGGTCGGGCGGACTGACAACCTGGAAAGGCAGTCCAAAAAAATTCTCTCGAAAACTGAAAAACAGCATCGAACGTGTTTTTCCACAGCTTCGGCCGGTGGAAATTGAACATGTTTGGGCCGGCGTTCTCGGCAATGCTCTTCACCGCATGCCGCAGATCGGAGAGCTTGTGCCGCAGGTTTGGCTGGCGAGCGGTTTTGGCGGCCACGGACTCAATACCACGGCGATGGCCGGCAACATTATTGCGCGCGCAATCGACGAGGGTGACGATACCTGGCGGCAATTCCTGCCATTCGAGCTGGTCTGGTCGGGCGGTCGTATCGGCAGGTTCGCCGCGCAGACGCAATATTGGTGGTTCCGTTCGCGCGAGCGCAGCAGGGCGCGTCAGTCGCGCAATCGCGAAGCGGAGTTTCGGCGGGGCGGGGCGCCGGCCGCAAGGTTGGGCAACTTATTCAAAGGGCAAATCGTTCAAGAGAACGTTGTTCAGGACAAGGCCGGTTCCGACAATGATATTGCCCCGCCACAAGGTGCGCATGGGGAGCAACAAGGTGCTCATGGGGAGCAAAAGGTCGAGAAGGAGGCTGTGGGGCCAACATGAATCGCTTCGGCGACCGGCTATTCTTGTCATGCATAGGTCGCTTCAGCGACCGTCTCTTCGCGTCATAAATGCCAACCGTTCGAACAGGTGGACATCCTGTTCGTTCTTGATCAGCGCGCCATGGAGCGGCGGAATGAGTTTCTTCGGGTCGCGTTCGCGCAGGGTATCCGGGCCGATGTCTTCGACCATCAGCAGCTTGAGCCAGTCGAGAAGTTCGGAGGTGGACGGTTTCTTTTTCAGTCCCGGGACATCGCGAATTTCATAGAAGAGCTTGAGGGCCTCCGCCACCAACCTTTGCTTGATGCCGGGAAAATGCACCTCGATGATGGCTGTCATCGTTTCGGGATCGGGAAACCGGATGTAGTGGAAGAAGCAACGACGCAGAAAGGCGTCGGGGAGTTCCTTCTCGTTGTTTGATGTAATGATGACGATCGGCCTGCGGCCGGCTTTTACAGTTTCCCCGGTCTCGTAGACGAAGAACTCCATGCGATCGAGTTCCTGCAAGAGGTCGTTGGGGAACTCGATGTCGGCCTTGTCGATTTCATCAATGAGCAGGACGGGACGGTCCCCGGCCACGAACGCATCCCAGAGCTTGCCGCGCCGGATGTAATTGCGAATGTCCTTGACGCGCGCATCGCCCAGCTGGCTGTCGCGCAATCGCGAGACGGCATCATATTCGTAGAGGCCTTGCATAGCCTTCGTGGTCGACTTGATGTGCCATTCGATGAGCGGCGCGCCGATCGCCTTGGCGATTTCGATTGCCAGGACGGTCTTGCCAGTACCGGGCTCCCCTTTGATCAGCAGCGGCCGTTCGAGCGCGATGGCGGCATTGACCGCAACCTTGAGATCCTGGGTTGCCACATAGGCGCTGGTGCCTTCGAAACGCATCGAGGTTCTTCCCGTTGGGTGCGACTTTGTGTTTCAGAATCCAATTATCAGAATCGTGCGGCCTGTGCTTGTCCGTATCCGTTATGTGGCATAGCGTTCGATCGAACAACCGTTTTGGGAGAAAGCATCATGCCGCATTGGACACAGGTCGTGAGCCGGATTCATTCAGCGTCGGTCACACCGATGCGCCCTTTGGTGCTCGTTTCGCCGCTCGTTTTGTTTTTGGGGCTTGCATTTGCGGGCGGGGCCGGCGCGGACGACCGCAAGCAGCTTGCCTTCGAGGTGATCGAGCGCAACGCCCAGCAGATGACCGATATAAGCGATTCCATCTACCATTTTGGCGAACTCGGCATGCAGGAGTTCGAGAGTACCAAACTGCTCAAGGGCACGTTGGAGGCGGCCGGTTTCCGCGTGGACCTCGGCGGCGCCGGAATGCCGACCAATTTCTGGGCTGAATGGGGTTCCGGGCGCCCGAAGATCGCCATCGTCACTGAAATCGACGCGCTGCCGGGCGGCTCACAGACGCCGGGCGAATTTGCCCGCAAGCCGATGGTGCAGGATGGCCCCGGCCACATGGAGGGGCACAATACCCACGGCGGAGTTGCCGCCATGGCGGCGTTTGCCGTCAAGCAGGTGATGGCGCGCCACAGCATTCCGGGAACCGTCGCGCTTTCGTTCGGTCCGGCCGAGGAACAGCTCGCAAGCCGGCCGTTTCTGGTGCGCGAGGGCTATTTCAAGGATGTCGATGCCATCATCTATTTGCATATCCGTGACACGCTCAACACCGGCTTTGGGGTCGGCAATTACGCAGCGATCAGTTCGGTGTTCACCTTCCATGGCAAGACGGCGCATGCCGCCGTCGCGCCCTGGGAAGGCAAGGACGCGGTCGATGCGGTCGTGCTGATGGATATCGGCTTTGACAAGCTCCGCGAGCATCTGCGCCCGACCTATCGGGCGCACCGCACGATCACGGCGGGCGGCATCCAGCCCAATATCATAGCCGACAAGGGGCAAATCTGGTGGTTCGTGCGCGACGCTTCGATGCCGGCCGCGAAGGAAACCTATGACAAGCTCGTGAAGATTGCCGAGGGGGCAGCGCTGATGACGGGCACGACCATGGACGTCAAATATGCGGCCTCCGCCTGGCCGCAACTTGTGAGCAGGACTGTTGCCGAAGCCATCCAACAGAATGTCGATCTCGTCGGCATGCCAAAATGGACTGAGGAAGAGCAGTTACGCGCACGGGATTTCCAAAAGTCAGCCGGGATGCCCGTGGTTGGCCTGCAGACCCGCGTTACGCCGTTTGGTGGACGTCCGCAGGCGACATCGTCCAACGATAACGGTGACGTGTCTTGGGTGGTGCCGGCTGGCAGCCTCAATTTTCCGTCTGCCATTTCCGGCATTGCGGCGCACGAGTGGAAGGCGGCTGTGTTTCCTGTGAGTTCAATTTCCCACAAAGGCCAGGTGGCGGGGGCAAAAGTCCTCGCCGCGTCGATCATCGATCTCCTGACGTCGCCCGACGTGTTGCAAAAAGCGCGGGCCGAGTTCGAAGTCGAATCAAAAAAGACTCCTTATTTCTCGTTGCTGCCCCCCGGAACCAAGCCGGATGTCGATATGAACCGCGCCGACATGGCGAAGTTTCGCCCTGAAATGCAGAAGTTCTATCTGAACAAGTCGCCGCGGTTCAATTGAGCCTCACGGCATCATCGCGCGATCGTGAGGGGATTTGAGCGAAGCACCCGTGAAATCTTGCCAAGAACGTCCCATGTTTCTCGCTCCCGGCAGCCAAAGGGGCGACAAGATATGGCGATGGCAATGCTTAATCGCAGAACGCTTCTGGGCGGCGTTGGCGCTGTCGGGGTGGCGGCGGGTATGCGCTGGCTCAATGACGCCAGCGGGACGCCGGCCGAACGGGTAGAGTTTGAAAAATCCGACACCGAATGGCGGCACCTGCTGAGCAAGGCGCAATACGATGTGCTGCGCCTGCATCGAACCGAAATTCCGGGATCGAGCCCGCTCAATCATGAAATGCGCGCCGGCGTCTTCGATTGCGCGGCTTGTGCCTTGCCGCTGTTTTCATCCGAAGCAAAATATGACAGCCGGACCGGCTGGCCGAGCTTCTTTCGTCCGCTGGAAAATGCGATCGGCATGTCCACCGACTATGTGTTCCTGATGCCGCGCACGGAAGTCCATTGCCGCCGCTGCGGCGGGCATTTAGGGCACCGATTCGAGGATGGTCCGCGGCCGACGGGCCTGCGCTACTGCATCAATGGCGTGGCGCTGACGTTTCGGCCCGATGTGAGTGGCACGGGCTGATGCTCGCCCGCACAGTGAGGGCGGGCTCCCGTAGGGACCGGGCTCCCAGAGGGACCGCGTGGAAATAACTGCCACAGATAAATAACCACAGATGTAGGTGTTCCGGGTGCACTGCAGCATAGAACCTGGAAGCGCCGTGTTGCAGTGCGAAACCCGGACCTTATTGAAGACGGCGATCGCCAGACGTGCGTAAGCGCTCATGAAAAAGGCATTTCCAGATTTGGCAAATGCTTGAAAAATCAATGTAATAACGGGGTTCTGCAGAACGCAACCCCAATCCCTTGACCTTGTCAGACGATTCATTTTGAGAAATCGCGCGCAAACGTCACATGGCCTTCATTACGATATTGTCCAAGTTCGCCCATCGCTATATAAGCGCCGCGCGAACTAAGGATCGCGCCAACCTTAGCGCGGGGACACGATGAGTTCGAGCAAGACTGCGGACCGTAAGAAAAAGGTCGTCCAAGCCGTTAAGATTGCTCAGGTTGTAAGGAGCAGAGGTACCGCGACGAATGGACATGTTGTGAAGAACGGGCGCTCCGCCGCATCACATCCTGCCAAAAATGACGATCCCCTGGTGGGCCAGATTTATCGTCCTTCCGACAGCGAACCCTTCATGAACGAGCGCCAGCGGGAGTATTTTCGCAGGAAGCTGCTGGACTGGAAGGAGGAAATTCTCAAGGAGGCAAAGGAGACGCTCACGCATTTGCAGACCGAGAGCGAAAATCATCCGGATTTGGCCGATCGTGCGTCTTCCGAAACGGACCGAGCCATCGAACTTCGTGCCCGTGACCGGCAGCGTAAGCTGATCGCCAAGATCGAAGAAGCGATCGCGCGTCTCGACGATGGCAGCTACGGTTATTGCGAGGAGACCGGCGAACAGATCTCGCTCAAGCGGCTGGAAGCGCGCCCGATCGCAACCCTGTCAATCGAAGCGCAGGAACGCCACGAGCGGCGTGAACGCGTCTATCGTGACGATTGACGGGAGTTCATGAGCGACCTCAAGAAAATCAGAACCGATGTCGTTGGCAGCCTCCTTCGTCCCGCGAACCTGAGGGATGCGCGGATCGAGTATGACGAAGGCAAGATCAGTATTGATGATTTTCGCGCTGTCGAAGACGAGGCTGTACAAGGTGCCGTCCGGTTGCAGGAATCAATCGGACTTGATGTGATCAGCGACGGCGAGATGCGCCGCCTGAATTTCCAGGACAGTTTTGGCGTCGCCGTCGAGGGCTACGATGCCAATCGCTCAACCCTCAAAGTCTATGAGCGGCGCGTGGACGGTGCTGCACCCTTGCAGCGCTGGGATATCCAGCAGATGCACGATGTCGGCACGGCTGTGTCGCATCGGCGGCCCGCAAAGGAACGCCTGCGGCTGGCGCGAAACGTGCCGCTGGAGGAATATCGCTTGGTGGCCGGTTTGGCCAAGACGCCGGCGAAAGCTTCGCTCATCGGTCCTGATCGCATTTCGCAACGCTTCGACTACCAGGCATCTACCGCCGCTTATCGGGGCATGGACGACTTCGTTGCCGACGTGGTGGCAATCGAGCGTGCGATCGTGACGAGCCTGGTCGATGCCGGTTGTCGCTATATCCACATCGATGCGCCGGGCTTCACGGCTTACGTCGACCAGCCGACGCTTGCTCAAATGCGCGCGCGCGGCGAAGACCCGATGGTGAATTTCGATCGCTCATTGAAAGCGGAAACAGCTGTCGTACAGGGACTGGGCGATGTTGCGACCGGTATCCATCTCTGTCGTGGCAATCAACGCAGCATGTGGCACCGCGAGGGTACCTATGATGCGATTGCGGAGCGCTTGTTTAATGAACTGCCGCACGATCGCTTCCTGCTGGAATATGACAGCCCGCGCGCGGGCGGTTTCGAACCGTTGCGTTTTGTGCCGAAAGGCAAGGTGGTCGTGCTTGGATTGGTCAGCACCAAGGTGCCGGAACTCGAGGCGATCGACGACTTGAAGCGCCGGATCGACGCGGCGGCCAGAATTCTACCTCTTGACCAGCTTGCCATCAGTCCGCAATGCGGATTTGCGTCCGACGTGGTTGGCAACCTGCTGACGCCCGATGATCAGAAGCGCAAACTCGAGCGTGTTGTAGAAACCGCGCGGCAGGTTTGGGGCTAGCTCCGCGCTTCAGCTAATAAGTAAGGGTTTGCAGTGGCGTAGGGGCGGCCCTTTCTTGTGGCCGCCCGTCGGCCCACACAACGGGCGTCATTTGTGGAACACCGGGCGGCCACAAGAAGGGGCCGCCCCTACGCAAAACGAATCCTTTCAATTAAGATGAAGCGTGCCACTAGCGCTATTTGTTGAAATGCCGCAAATCCGGTGGCGGCTGGTCCTTGCGTGATGGATGAAGCTTTCCGTCGAGGCCGACGTGATAGGTCTGGCCTTCAATGAAAATGTAGTCGTTGTTTTCCGCGCAGCTATGTTCGATCCACGGGGCGTTGCGCGTACGGTTGTAGCCGCGCGTGACGGTCCATGGACGCGTGAGCGCGTTGTCGGTGGTCGTTATTTCGTCGCGCAAGATATTCGGATTTTCCTTGTCGAGAAAAATCCGCTCCTTGACGACGGTCTGGTTGTCCTCATGCATAGGGATACCGCTTGGGTCGAAAATTCGCGGGCCCTTCAAGTGGCGCGTCTCGACTTCAAGCGTGTCGTAGCGGCCGTCTCCATCGGTATCGATCCACTTGCCGACGGAATAGCCCGAGAAGGAGGCCTCGGGATCTTTGGGCCAGTCGCGGCCATCCGTATAGATGCGACGGAATTCGCTGTTGAAGGTGATATGAATGTAGGTGATGTCGGGGAGGACGATGACTTCCATCGGCTCGTAAGCAAACATCATGCGCGGCATTCCGCCCGGCATGCAGCGCACCTGTGTGTTGTAATACTGGCCGCCCTGGCGACCTTCGGCGATATTCGCTTCCCAAATCGCCTGATATTCGGGTTTTAGCGGCGGCTGCTGCCCCCGCCCGGGCGGCTTTGTGGGGTCGTATTGGGCACCTCCGCCGATCCGCACCCACTGGCCTTTCCAGTCGGGAAACTTCGAAACGTCTTGCGACCAGGCCTCAGCGCCGGCCATGCCAAACACGGCTGCCAATGCGGCAGCCATGGTCGAGATACGAATCTGCATCTTTTTCTTCACGTCGACGCTCTCAGGTGATTGGGGGGCTGTTATCAAGCATCATACGGGCATTGCCCGCTGACCGGAAGGCCCCACCGACAGGCCCCAGCGACGGGCTTTGCTATCGCGCAAACCCTTGTGTTCGGAGGTAGTTCTTCAGATGGCCCTTTGCTCGACGTCGCGCGAGCTGTCAGAAACGCCAGGTAAACGGGGAATTCCAAGTGTCTATATTTCTTCGAACGAATTGACCGCCCATTCACCATCGCGGGCGGTCCGTCACCGAATATCCTCCTTGCGCCAATTGGATTTGAACCTCGGCCACCTGTGATCCGACCAAAGATTGGAGAGGCCCCACGCGACGTGGCGGTCTTAATCAGACGCGCAATCGTTTTTGGATGGAAGAGCGAAATGACCGTCAAAATGCAATCCGGGTCCGCAAGGTCGACGACATTCCTGCGATTGGCCTATTCGGCACCTCTGCCGGACCAATCTACCGCCGAGGAACTTCGCCGCTACATGCAGCCGGCCACCAAGGCACTGCCTTTTGTGAAACTTCGTGCCAATGATCAGCCGTTGTGGCGTGCGGAGAGCTTTTGGAACGTCAAGACGACGCAGGACAAGGAGCGGGACGTCCGCCTGGGCCGCAAGTATGCGCGCGCAGCAATTGCTGCCATGAAGGCCGATTGCAACGAAGGTCTGATCGCCCTCATCCTTCAAGACATCGTCCGGACCTCGTCCAAGAGCGACGGTAAGAGAGCACCATTGAGGCTCAGTCCGATCGCCCAGGGCTTTCTCGGCGAGATCGGGGCTGCTGTCGCGCAGGTGTAGAAATGCGGGCTCGAAAGCTGCATCGCTAAAATGAAGGGAGTTTTCGTAGGGGCGGGTCTTCGGCGGCTTGCGCCGCGGTGCAAGCCGCCGGAGACCCGCCCCTACGAAAAATGGCCCCTTCAGTTAAGTTGAAGCACGCGGCTAATTCTTGCCCCCCGGGCGGCCTAGCAGGCTCGCCATCTCTTGTTCGAGGCTATCGTACATTGAGGACCGTTGGCCGGCGGGCTTGGCCTCTCGGGTCGCCTTTGCTTCGCCGCGCGGCAACCTTGGTTCCAAAGTCATTGGCTCAGGCGCATTGACGACCATGGGCTCGGGCGGTGCATGCACCATTGGCTCTGCGGGAGACACCTTGAGCTTGGGATCAGCCAAAGCTTCTGGTTTCATGGGACGTCGCAATGCGGCTTCCAGGCGCTGCGCCATGTCGGCCAGATTTTGTTCAGCGGCCTGGCCAAATTGTCCCTCGCCCTGAGGTTGCGGCAAGCGTGCAACTTCACGCTCTCGTACCGGTTCTCGCTCACGCATTGTCTCGCGCTCGCGCGTAGCTTCGCGCGCCGCATCGCGTTCCCGAGGCGTTTCTCGTTCCCTTGCGGTCTCGCGTGTCGCTTCCCGTATGGCTTCGCGTGTTGCTTCGCGCGGCTGCTCGCGATCACGAATGGCCTCACGCGGAGCTTCGCGTTCGCGCGACGGCTCGCGCTCGCGTGACAGTCGCGGTGGCAGCGCGGCTGGCGGCTGGCGCGACAACTCGGCGGCCAAACCGGCCAGCGGATCGACGGGCTGGCGGGAGGGGCGGGTTGGTGGCGCTGGCGGCGGGGGCTCTGCTTCGGCCTGCCATTGCGCGGGTTCCTCGACCATAGGGGGTGGCGGGGGACGTTGCGGCCGGGGTGCCGGCATCGGGGCGGGTTCCGGCTGCAGGGGCCAGGTGCTGCCCTCTCCCAAGGGAACTGGGCGCGGAAGCGTGTCGGCTGCGGTCGGGGGACGCGATGGCGCGGCATCGCGTTGCGTGGCGGAGCGGATGATGTTGGGCTCGATCACGACATCGGTCGGACCGCCGATCATCAGAAGATGCTCGACATTGTCCCGGCGGATGAGGATCAGCCGCCGCCGGCTATCGACTGTGGCCGCGTCAATGACGGCGAGCCGGGGCTGGCGTCCGCGCGAACTTGCCCCTCCCAGTCGTTCCGAGCCGAATCGGCGGACGAGCCATGCGGTTGCTCCGATCACGGCGACAAGCACCAAAAAGGCAAACAGCCAACGGAGGCCGTAGCCTTCACCAAAAAGAAAGTCCGACATTGGTCCTCCCTGCGCCCCCCAGGGGTTCGGCGTTGTTCCGCGGCGCCGGGGACAGACCCCGAAAGCTTAACGCCAGAGGTAACATATGCCGCGTTTATCAATAGCAGAGCCTTAATAAAGCGGTCCATGTAACCTGCACAATTCACCGGATTTAGTGTCTGGCGCGGCAAAAGGCCGTTTTAAAGGCAATTCCCCGTTCCAACCGTTAACGGACCATTAACCTTACACCAGACAAAGTCGGCCTACCAACCCACTCGTGCGCCATTGCCTACATATTGAGTCATATTGATGGGACACGCGGAATGGGCACACTGGCAACACAATGATTCTGTTGTCGCTAAGAAGGTCAGCCCACCATGGCCCACCAGCAGTTGAGCGGAAACTTTATGCGTCCGGATCTCAACGGCAACCAGGATGGAACGCACGGCGGCAGTATCGCCATGGTGCTGGTCCTGGCGATTGCGTTCCTTGCCGTAGCGGCGGGCTTCGTGACGGTCGGTCGCGCCAATTCCGCGCCATTTATTCTCACCTTGCTGGCGGTATTTGCCATGTCCGGCGTCTTTCTCCTGTTTGCGGTTGCGTCGGGCGTTCTAACGATCTCCGACAAGGGCAGCGCCAATGCGCTTCTCAAGTCGGTGGTCGACAGCGCGCGCGACGGCGTTTTGGTAACTGATCGCGACGGGCGCGTGACCTATGCCAACAAGGCCTACCGTGACTTGATCGGCGCGGCTCGCCAGGCGGATGTCCGCCCGGTAGAACGCGTTTTCACCGGGGATCCCATCGTATCGGAAGCGATCTACCGCCTGCTGCGGGCCGCGCGCGACGGGCGCCGTCTGCAAGAAGAAGTTCGCATTGCGGGCCAGCGCGGCGAGCCGGGGCGATGGTTGCGTATGCGCGTGCAGCCACTGGGCGAAGCCGGTCATGAATCCCAATCACCGGCGGCTGAGACGCAAGATTCGCAGATGACAGTCTGGACGATTGTCGATGCAAGCCGCGAGCTTGAGCGACAGGAGAACGTCTTTCAAGAGTTGCAGGACGCGATCAATTATCTCGACCATGCGCCCGCGGGTTTTTTCTCGGTCGATGCTGCCGGTCATATCACCTACCTCAATGCCACCTTGGCGGAATGGCTTGATCACGATTTTGCGCATGTCGGCTCCGGCGGCCTGCAACTCGGCGACATCGTAGCCGGTGACGGCGTCGCGTTTCTGACGACATTCAGCGGCGCGCCCGGCGATATACGGGTCCAAGCGTTCGATCTCGACCTCAAGAGCCGCTCGGGCCGGACAGTTCCGGTGCGGCTCATCCATCGCGTCGCCTTCGGTGCCGATGGCACTGCCGGCCCTTCACGAACGCTCGTGCTCCACCGCGGCCGCGAGGGCGATGTCGATCCATTGGGGGCTGCCGAAGTACGCTTCGTGCGATTTTTCCACAACACCCCAATGGCTATCGCAACCGTCGACAAACAGGGAAAGATCGCGCGCTCGAACGCCATGTTCGCGCGGCTGTTCAATCCCGTGCTCGCCGGCGGGCAAAGGGAAGACAGCTCGAAGGATCATTCGATCCTCGCGGTCGTGGCGATGAAGGATCGAGCGGCGCTCGAAGCCGCCATCGGCAAGGCCGCGGAGGGGCAGGGCGAAATCGCTCCGGTCGATGCGGCGCTCGAAGGTACGGGAGATCGCTCGGTACGTTTCTATGTGACCGCGGTCGAGGAAC
Source organism: Xanthobacteraceae bacterium (assembly GCA_035300505.1). Classification (GTDB taxonomy): domain Bacteria; phylum Pseudomonadota; class Alphaproteobacteria; order Rhizobiales; family Xanthobacteraceae; genus VAZQ01. The sequence continues at coordinate 14,473 of DATGVJ010000418.1, read as the reverse complement.
ATAAAGGCGATCTTGAAACGGCCATTGTCTATGCGCTCGACATGACCGAGCAGCGCGCCCTTGAAAACCAGGTGGTGCAGCAGCAGAAGATGGAGACCATCGGCCGGCTCGCCGGCAATGTCGCGCACGATTTCAACAATCTGTTGAACGCCATTATGCTGGCGACCGATTTCCTGCTCAGCGCGCATCGGCCTACCGATCCATCGTTCAGCGACATCATGCAGATCAAGCAGAATGCCAATCGCGCCGCGAGCCTTGTGCGACAGCTGCTTGCGTTTTCTCGCAAGCAGACGTTGCGCCCGCAAGTGGTCGACCTCGGCGAATCTGTTTCCGATCTCACAGTTCTCCTGCGACGCCTCATCGGCGAGAAGGCGCAACTCAATGTCGTCCATAGCCGGGATCTCTGGTCCGTAAAGGCGGATATCGGTCAATTCGAACAGGCAATCATCAATCTCGCGGTTAATGCGCGCGACGCCATGCCTCAAGGTGGCGTGCTGAACATGCGCACCAGCAATATCACGGCGGCGGAAGTTGGCCGCTTGCCCCACAAGGAGATGCCGGTTGGTGAATACGTGCTTGTTGAGGTTTCCGATACCGGCACCGGCATTCCGGCCGAAATCAAAGATAAGATTTTCGACCCTTTCTACACCACGAAGGAAATCGGGAAAGGCACGGGTTTGGGTCTCGCCAGTGTCTATGGCTTCATCAAGCAGACCGGTGGGTTCATCTACGTTGACTCGGAAGTAGGCAAGGGCGCGACGTTTCGTATCTTCCTTCCCCGCTATGTTCCGACAGCCGAGGAGGTGCGTGCTGCAGAATTGCCAGTTACAACAGCGCCTGCCTTGGCGACCACGGATTCCGCTGCAGAGGAGACCAAGCGCCCCGCGACGGATCTCACCGGCCACGGCACGATCCTGCTGGTCGAGGACGAGGAAGGTTTGCGTGCCCTCAATGCGCGCGGGCTCGTTTCACGCGGCTATACGGTGGTCGAGGCCGGCAATGGCATCGAGGCGATGGAAGCCTTGGAGCGTCAGGGCGGTCATGTCGATCTCGTTGTGTCCGACGTCATGATGCCGGAAATGGATGGGCCGACCCTGTTCAAGGAATTGCGCAAGAGCCACCCCGACATCAAGATGATTTTCGTGTCCGGTTATGCCGAAGACGCGTTCCAGAAGAACCTGCCGGACGACGACAAGTATGACTTCCTGCCAAAACCCTTCTCGCTCAAGCAACTCGTCGCACAGGTGAAGGAGACGATGGCGAGATAGAGCCGCTACCGCGGAGCTGCTACCGCCATCGTGTTGGCGCGGACATGGGGTGCGGTACATCGCCACCGATTGGCTTGCGCAGGATGCTCGGCCGCAATGCAGCCGCAACGGGAGCCTCTTTCAGAGGAGCCTCTTTCAGGTAGGTCGGCTGCTGCACGGCGGATTGAAAAGGACTTGAGGTTGAAGCCGGCGTGTATGTCGGGGACCGAACATCGTCGTCGGCTGGATGATTGCCAAAGCCGAGGCCGGTTGATTGTTGCGTCAGTGGTGTCGCTGGATCTGCTGACAGCACCGGTTTTTGACTCATGGTGGATGCGCGCCACTGTTCGATTAGCGCTGGCAACTGATCGTAACCTGACGACGAGTCCGAGAACGTACGGGTGCTATTTCCGGCGTCACTGTTCGGACGCAGCAATGCGGGCACCTCGTTGAACTTCATGCGTGCCGGCAGTGGAAGGCCTGCACCAAACGCAAACACTTCAGCCGTCCCGAGCGACGGAATGATGTCGAGCAGGCTCGCTGTTGCATCCGGCACGGCCGAGCGGATCAGATCCTGGTCACGGTCGTTGGCGAGCCGCATCACAAACAGGGTGCTGCACTGGGAGATGATGTTGGGATCGATCTCTGCCGGATGCTGGGTCACCAGGCCCAGCGCGACGTCGTATTTGCGACCCTCCTTGGCAATTCTTGACAATGCGCGGCGGGTCGGGCCGAAGCCGGCCTTGATGTCAGCAGGCGCATAACGGTGCGCCTCCTCGCAAACAAACAAGATCGGCAACGCGCCATCGCTCCATAGCCCCAAGTCAAACGCCATGCGACCGAGGACCGACACCACTGAATCGACGACCTCCGCGGGAAAGCCCGCAAGCTGCATGATCGTCATAGGATTATCGCCGGGCCCCAGTCGGAAAAGCTGGCTGATCTTGTCCAACATCGTGTCGCCGCCGACAGTGGCATTGTCAAACATGAAGGCGTAGCGCGGATGATTACGAAAACTCTGAATGCGCTGGATCAATCTGTTGTAGATCATCCGCGACGACCGGTTCTCCAGCTTGCCCATGCGTTCATCGATCAGCGCGATCATATCCTCGATGCGATAGGGAACCGGTGTGTCGACGCTATAGACCGATGTATTGGCATTCCTGTTTTTTGACGGTGATCGCTCGGTCGAGCTCTTGAATTGGCTGAATGCGGCCTTGGCGAGCGGGATGACCTCGGAAAGGATTTCCACCTCTTCGGCGACGACTGGACGGCCGGCGAAAAAAGTGTCCACAATCTCCTCAAAACTAAACAACCAGAACGGCAGTCGAACCGTGTGGGATGTCAGCAGCTGGGCCTTGTCGCCAAAGCAGTTCCCGTATTCATTGTGCGGGTCGATCAGGAATATGCGCATGTCCGGTCTCTGCGCGAGAATCTGCTGCAGGATGACTGCGATACCGTTGGATTTCCCAACCCCGGTCGTTCCGATGACGGCGAAATGTTTACTGACCATGCTGTCGATGTCGATCTCGACACCAATGCTCGGATCCTGTTTCAGTGTACCGATCTGACTTTTTCCAGCCAGTTTGCCGCTGTACATCGAACGCAATTCAGAATCGGTTATTCCGACGGCCAGTTCACCGATGATCGGAAATTCCGTGACGCCACGGACGAAGCGAATCGCGCCGTCACCTTCGGTTATGATCTCGCCCACCAGATCGAGCTGGGCGATACTATTGCAGGTCGGTTCCCGCTCCTGCTTCGGCCGTTCCGTGACCTCGATAATGATGCCAACGATGGCCGAATCGCCGGTTATGATTTTGAGACACTTGCCGACTGTCACGCGCGCGCGTGGGGACGTGGTTATCCCGATGGTTACCTGCGCGCCTGTAACCGCGATGACGCGCCCAACCATCTCTTGATTCAATCGGTGGGTCGAGGGAAACTCTTGAAGATTTGTGGTCATGTCTTGGATCGCCTTATCGGATGAAACTCGTCTTCATAAGACTGAAAACGATGGCGCGGCCGACCGGAGCATGGGCTGCGAGCGTGTTCCTGCTTGGTCACGGGTCGCTGCGGGCGACCGGTTCGTCAGATTGAAGGGATTTTCATTGTTTAGTTTATCCATGTAGAAGGGTTTCGCAAAATAGAAGCCCTGAACGAAGCGAATTCGGGTGGCGGCATGCAGGTAAGCCAATTCTTCGTAAGTCTCGACGCCCTCGGCTACGATCGTCATGCCGAGCGCGTGGCTAAGCGACTCGATCGCCCGGAGAATGCCCTGACTGCGCGCGCGCTGGTGTATGTTTGAGATGAAAGAGCGATCAATCTTTATTTCATCCGCCGTAATATCAGCGAGGGCGCTGAGCGATGAATAACCTGTTCCAAAATCATCGATCGATATGCGCACGCCGATTTCCCGGAGCATCGGCAGAACCCGTGTCTGAAACGCCCCCTTTGCAATGAAGGCCTCTTCTGTCAGTTCAACGATGATGCGGTCGGCTCGATTGCTCTTGCCCAGCGTCCGAACAAACGATTGCATGAATTGGAAATCGCCGGCCTGTTTGGCAGCCACGTTGACGCTGACGGATATTCCAGGCTCAAAGACCTCGTCGAGGCGGTCAATCGATTCCATTGCCTGGGTCAAGACAAAATTCGTAATCGGATTGATCAATCCAAGTTCGATCGCCAGTCCTATAAAACTTCCAGGAGTTTGAATTTCTCCATCGTCGTCGCGCCAGCGCACCAGCGTCTCGACGCCGACGACGCGGTTCGTATGAATGTCCACCTTTGGCTGAAATGCACAACAGAATTTTCGATCGCGGATGGCAAGCCGCAGCCGCTGTTCGATGTCCATGCGCACGGTGATCGCCTGCCTCATGTCCGCATCGAAGAAAATGGCTTCGCCCTTCGCCGAATTCTTGGCGCGATACATCGCGCTGTCGGCATTGCACCGCAGGGCCTCATAGCTCTGGCCGTGATCGGGATAGATGCTAATTCCGATAGAGCACGAGGTGAACACTTCGAATGAATCGATGTGAAAAGGTTGTTTCAGGTCATTCAGGATTGCATCGACGGTCGAACAAATCTGTTCGTGACTGTCGAAGGGGGCGAGCAGGAGGAGAAATTCGTCGCCGCTGATGCGAGCCACCATGTCGCTTGGGCGCAAGCGATTTGTCATCCGCTGGGCGATTCTTACAAGCAGTGCATCGCCAATGGCGTGGCTGTAGTAGTCGTTTATATACTTGAAGTTGTCAAGATCAATGAATGCAAGAGCGAAACGAAGGCGGCCCTCGTCCTCGCCAATAATCGCATCAACTTGCTCCTGGATAAGCGCCCGGTCTGGGAGGCCGGTCAACTTATCAATGTGGGCATGCTTCAGCAGCTCGCGTTCGATTACCTTATGCTCGGTGATTTCGATCGCGCTGGAGATCAACAGAGGACGATCCAGGATTCGAGCCGGTTTGTGAAGCGTCAACCACGTACGACCATCGCCTTGATTGGGGAAGCGTGTCTCGACGGCGATCTGTTCGCCCCGGAGCAAGACGTTCCGTTCCCAATCGCGCCGGCTGATCGCCTCTTCCTTTGATAGAAAATCGGCCGGGGATGCGCCCACCAGGATTTTGCCCGAAGTTCCGAGATTGGCCGCCGCCACCGCATTGGCCAGGATGAATTGGCCACTGTCGTCCTGTACGGTCAGGCCGATTGGCAGGTGATCAATGATTTCTCTAAGCAGCCGGTTCTCTTGTCGGGGATCCGGTTCGCTTAGCTGAGTTTGCTCGGGAAGCCGGGATTGTTGATTTTGATCATCGGATTCGAGAGGGAAATCGTTATGAATCAGCTGAAAATTTGCCATTTGCCTGGGGATTTCCAACGTGGCCGAGCAATTTCGGATGGTATTGCTTGACGACCTGATTCTTGCTCCAAAAAAATTCTATTTACGCGACGATTGACGGAGCGACAGCATTGCCAAAGGCACGATCACCAAAGCCATGCAACCTCGCCGTTCGCCTCGACAGACGATGCGGTATCGAGGTTATCCAAAATCGATTAGTAAGTTGTTTCGATGTCGCTTCAATGTAAGCGACTCCGATTAGGAGATTTTTAGCGTTAATTTGTGAATTGTTGCAAATTAGACCGCTCCCTGCGTATTCACATAAAGCGAATAGAGTGAATGGCTCGCCACCATGAACAGCCGGTTCTTGTGCATCCCGCCGAAGCACAGATTGGCGCAGCGTTCGGGCAGCAGGATCTTGGCGATCTTCTTGCCCTGCGGATTGAAGACTGCGACACCATCGTGCTCTTCGCCGGCACCGGCGCCGCACCAGATGTTTCCGAATGTGTCGACCTTGAAGCCGTCGAAAATGCCGCCGCCCTCGGCCGAGGCGATGGCGCGTGGATTCGTGAGCTTGTCGTCCACCACGTCATAGGCCTTGAGCAGGCGCGGCATCGGATTGTTGTCGGCGAGATAGAGGATTTTTTCGTCCGGCGAGAAGGCAAGCCCGTTGGGCCTGATGTCGCCGACCGCGATCGTCACGCGTCCGGTCTTGGGATCGAGACGGTAGACGTTCGTCGGCAATTCCGGCTTTTCGTTACGGCCCTCATAGGGGTCGAAGTTGGCCGCCGACGGATCGGAAAACCAGATCGAGTCGTCGGACTTCACCACCACGTCGTTCGGCGAATTGAACGGCTTGCCGTCGAACTTGTCGGCGAGCACGGTGATCTTGCCGTTGAATTCGGTGCGGGTGATGCGCCGCGTGTTGTGCTCGCAAGCGACCAGCCGGCCCTGGCGGTCACGCGCCAGGCCATTGGAATTGTTGGACGGCTGGCGATACACGCTCACGTTCCCCGACGCCTCGTCCCAGCGCAAAATGCGGTTGTTGGGAATGTCGCTCCAGAGCACCGAGCGCCAGTCGCCCATCCACACCGGTCCCTCGCTCCAACGTGCGCCGGTATAGAGTCGCTCGATGCCCGTGTTGCCGACCCGATAGCGCAGGAAGCTGGGGTCGAGAACTTGCACCCGCGGCTCCGGATATCGGGAGCTTTCTTCCCAGGCCGTTAACGCAGGCGTCGTGGTGGCGCCGAGCGCGGCAGCGCCGGCCAGGATGCCTCGTCGCGTCATTTGCATCGATTCCTCCTTATTTTCAGATTTCATTAACCGCTTGGCCCGCCCGGGATGGCCCCATTGGGGGTTGCGGTGTGTGGTTAAACGGACGGGATTGACGTCATTGCAATGTTCGCGTTTTTTAAGCGTTGCTGCAAGGTGATTTAGGCGCGGCGGCAGGGCGATATGAACACAGAGGGCAGGCAGCCCGAAAAGGAGACCGAAAGCGAGCGGCGGCGCAACAACATCGCGCTCGCGATCTTCTTCGTGGCAATCGTTGGAATCGGTATCTGGCTCGTCAATGCATTGGTCGATGCCCGCAAGGCGGATGAATGCATCTCGCAAGGCCGTCGCAATTGCAGGTGAATCGAAGTGCCGGTCCGATGAGTTTGCATCCAATCTTCGATGTCGACAGGTCATAAACGAAAACCCCGGACGGCAAGTCCAGGGTTTCCAATTCCAACTCGCGTTGCGCCTGATCAGCGGGCCCAATCGAACCGATAGTTCAGTCCCACTTTCACCTCGTGGAGACGCTGCAGAACCTTGAATGTATCGCATTCGCCACGATCACAGAAATTGACATTCTTATTACCAAAATCCATGTAGTTGTATTCGAGCTTACCCGACCAATTGCGCGTGAAAGCATATTCGACGCCGCCACCCACAATGAATCCGGTCCTGGTCTCATGGGCTGTTTCGATAACATCGAAAGTGTATTTGTCATGCGCCCAGGCAACGCCGCCTTTGAGATAAAGCATGGCGTGATCGACCGTTCCGCCAATGCGACCCGTTATCGTCCCCGTCCAATCAACTTTTGCTGTAAAAGGCACTCCCAGCTGAATGAAGTTCGTCCCTCTCCCTTTGATGTCGGTCCAGCTGAAGTCGCCCTCAATTCCGAGCACGACCCAACCCATTTGGTAGTTATAACCGCCCTGAACGCCACCCAAGAAACCGTTAACGTTGGCGGGGAGGACAACTTCCTTCCCTTCAAAGAAGCTAAGCTCCTTTGTGCCCCAGCCGCCGCCGAGGTGACCGCCGAAATAGAAACCATTCCAGTTGCTGGGCAGCACTATCGGCGCAGGTGCCTTGTACACCGGCGTCTGCATATCAGCCGCCGCCGCAGGACCCGTGGCCATGATGGCCGCAACCGCCACGCCCGCTAAAAACAGTGCACGCATTAATGTCTCCCCTCACTTCATGAACTCTGTATGGTTCGCTAGCATGGATCCGAACGCACCGACAATGGAGTCAGCGCGTTCTCCACTCTTTTTGCCAAGGCGTGTTGCATTGTTGTGACAGTAGAAGGTACGAAGATGCCGGAATTGAATAATCTACCGCCGAAGCTTGATATTTCGCTTGCGACTGAGAAGTACCAATTGCGAATCCTCAAGCCGGACGATGCATCCGAAAAAATGGCCAGCTGGTTTTCAGACCCTCATGTCGTCGACATGATCAATGTAATAAACACCCGCTGGGACCGAGGTACCGTCATTGGATACATCAATCAGTACGATCAAAGGGACAACGTCCTTCTCGGCCTATTTGTCCGCGAGTCCGGTGCGCTTATTGGCATCATCACGCTCAAGATAAATTATACGACACGCCATGCGCTTCTAAGCGTGCTGATTGGTGATGCCGAATATCGGAATCAAGGTGCATGGTCGGACATCCACGTGCCATTTTACGACTACATATTTGACAAGCTTCGTTTGAAAATGATCTTGGCAAGCGCCTTGGCGAAGAACAAGATCATTATCGACCTGATGCTTAGGCGAGGCTGGAAGCTCGACCAAACATTGCATCGGAACGTCAGGTCGAACTCAGACGATACGATGCTGGACCTCTGTCTGTTTAGTCTGACACGGCAGTCATACCGCAATTGGAAAAAAGCAACTCACGGTCGTTCGCATTGACCGCGCCAAAGGGGCTCCTCCGGAATGGCTGTTCAGGCCACCACGGACCGCGCATTAAGTGCCCGCGATAACGGTGGAAATCGACCCGCCGGCGCGTGGCCATTGGCCCAAACCAGACCCTCGCCTTGATTCGGCCAAGCCTTTGACGATAATACCGCCGGGGTCAAAGGGATCTGCAGGAGGGGGGCTCACGTGACTATTGCACGCCGTTTTGCTGCTTCTGTGTCGGCATCGTGGCTGATCGCAGTTGCGTCTTTCACTCTTCTTGTCTCGAGCCTGGACGCACGGGCCCAAGGCCCGGCTGCCAGGTGCGAAGACGCGGCAGAACTTGCGGTCTTGCCGTCGCCCGTTGCGCCATGGAAGGGCGCGCCATTGCGGATCATTTTTGCCGCGGAGAAGCCGCTTGAGGGCGAGTTTTCGCTGATCGCGCCCAACGGAAGTGTCGCTGCGACATCGCGTGAGCGGCACGGCGGGCCGCCGTATTTCTGGTTTGCCGAGGTGGCCGCGCCGGCCGCCGGGACATGGCACGCAACACTGGTGCGCGAGCGCGCTCCCGCCGAGTGCAGCACGATTACGCGCGAGATCGCGGTGCGTGATCGCGAGCCGCCGAGGCCGACCGCGACGCCGGGCAGCCTGTGGCCCCTGCGCAATGTGTGGAGTCTCTCGACGGAAAATCTCTATTCGGCATGGATCGAAAAGCTCTTCGATGCGCCGCTCGATGCGGCGCCGTCATGGAAGGCCTTGCACGAAGTGCTGCGCGATAAATCGCGCAACATGCTGTTCAACCATTTGGGCTTGCGCGAAGACGAACTGGGGATGATCATTCGTCCCGACTGTGCCGACCTTCCTTATTTCTTGCGCGCCTATTTCTCCTTCAAGATGGGATTGCCGTTCGGCTATGCGAAGTGCACGCGCGGCACCGCCGACAGCGCGCCGAAATGCTACGAGTGGTGGAACATCCAGAATTATGAGGACAGTCGCCAGACTATGGCTGCGCCCGCACCCGCGCCTGCGCCCGTGCAGAGACCCGCGCCTGAGGCTGCTGCCCCTTGGGAGATGTTCCGCCAACCGGTCGCGAGTATACCAACTCCGCCGGTCGCGAAACCCGTGGGACCGCCGCCGCGGCCGCCGGGCCTTGCGGCGGGCTTCGGTCACTTTCTACGCTACTATGTTGCCGACACCGTCCATTCCGGATCCGGGCGAACGGCATTGGCCGACAACAACACCGATTATTATCCGGTCCCGCTGAATGCGGAGAACTTGCGTCCCGGAACTACCTACGCCGACCCCTATGGGCACCTCCTGGTGCTGGCGAAGCGCGTGGCCCAGTCGGGCGATGAGGCGGGCGTCTTCTTCGCTGTCGATGCGCAGCCCGATGGGACGGTTGCTCGCAAGCGTTTCTGGCGCGGCAACTTTCTGTTTGCGCAGGACCCTGGGCTCGGCGGGCCAGGATTCAAGCGTTTCCGGCCGATCGTGCGCGACAAGAGCGGTGTCATGCATCGGCTGACCAACGACGAAATCGCCAAGAATCAATATTACGGCGATTTCTCGCTTGAGCAGGGGCGGCTCCCTGTCGAAGCCTTTTACGACAAAATGGACGACGTAATGTCGCCCGCGCCGCTTGATCCCTTGCGTGCGATCACGGAAGCGATCACGTCGCTCGACGAGCAGGTGAAGGCGCGTGTGACTTCGGTCGAAAACGGGCGGAAATTCCTCATCAGCGGTAAGGGCGACGCCACCATGCCGGATGGCCCGGCGATCTTCGAGACGACCGGTGCGTGGGAAGATTTCGCGACGCCCTCGCGCGATTTGCGTCTCCTGATCGCGCTCGATGTGGTGCGCGGTTTTCCCGATCGCGTCGTCCGAAGGCCGGAACGCTACGCGATGCCGCCGGGCAAGAGCGTCGCGGCCGTGAAGTCCGAACTGGAGGGCGTGCTCGCACAGGAACTTTCGGTGCGCAAGATTTCGTATTTGCGCAGCAATGGCTCCCCCTGGACGCTCACGCTCAAAGACGTGATCGACCGCACGACGGATCTCGAAATGGCGTATAATTTAAACGACTGCGCCGAGCTGCGCTGGGGCGCTGCGGAAAAGACCGAAGAGGCATCCACGTGCAAGCGGCGTGCGCCACAGGCCCAGCGCGCGAAGATGACAAACTATCGTGCTTGGTTCCACGAGCGGCGGCGACCGCCGCGGGCTTAAGTTTAGCTGTTGGATCGGATGAAACGGCGCCAATTTGTTGCGCTCCTGGGCGGCGCGGCCGCGTTGCCGCTTGCGGCGCGCGCGCAGCAACCAAGGAACAGTGCCTTCGACCCCAGGATAACGCCGGCGCGTGGCGACCTCGCGGCCAGGCATCTCGCCGGCATTGTCGAGGCGCAGCGCTTTGTGGAGGGAAAACCGTACGAGATTGGCACGGCGCAGGCGCCCATGCGCGAAGCGCCCTCGCAGGAGGCGGGGCTTCTCACGGAAGCGCTGAAGGGCGAAGCGATTACGATCTACGATATTGGTGAAGCTGGCTCCGGCTGGGCGTGGGGACAGCTTGCCGGCGACGGCTATGTGGGATTTGTGCCGGCAGGCGCGCTGCGCGCACCCGGACCTTCACCGACCCACAAGGTTTCGGCGCTGCGCACGTTCGTTTTTCCGAGTTCTTCAATCAAGCGGCCCCCGATCGAAACTCTGTCATTCGGCTGCCGGTTGGCTGTCGCACGTATAGACGGGCAATTCGCAATTTCCGCAGCCGGGGGGCATGTGCCGGTTCGCCATCTTGCACCGATCGAAACGATGGAAACCGATTTCGTCGCGGTCGCGGAACAGTTTTTGGGAACGCCTTATCTTTGGGGCGGAAAGTCCAGTCTCGGCGTCGACTGTTCAGGATTGGTGCAGCTTGCGCTGGCCGCTTGCAGCGTGGATTGTCCGCGCGACACCGATATGCAGGAGAGGGCGCTGGGTAGCGCGCTCGCGCACGATATTAAGCAGTTGCGCCGAGGCGATCTGCTGTTCTGGAAAGGCCATGTCGCCATCGTGCGCGATGAGGCGACGCTCGTGCATGCCAACGCTCATCACATGGCGGTCGCGGTCGAATCCACCACCGCCGCGATCGCGCGCATTCGCGCAGCAGGCAGTGAAGTCACCAGCGTACGCCGTCTGCCCGGGCGTTCATGACATTGCAAAGCGACCCTGGGAGATGTCAGCGGCCGCTTCCTCGCGGATTGGGTCCATCAATGGATGTGATGTTCCAATGGAGCGAGCCGCTTATTCATTTCGCACCAGGGACCTTCACGGCCTCACGCGCTTTGACGATCACCTCGGGCAGGAGCCCATAGACGTTCGCGATGATCTCCTGCATGTCGGGCCCGGACAGCGGATGATCTGACCCAATGTCTTGGCGGCCTCCGCGAGAAAACCCGGATCGCGCATGGTCTCCATGAATGCGTCGCGGAAGGCATCGGTGCGATCCTTCGGCGTTTCAGGTGCGACGAAATATGGCCGGCCCATCGCCTTCATTGCCATCAGCATCGCGAACACGTCGCGTTGCTCGTCGTTGCGCGCAACGTCCAAGACTAACGAACATCGCGCAGTAGCGGGCTTTGGCTCTTGGTCAGCCCGAGCTGCAACAAGATGCGGATCTTCTTTTCGGTGATCCAGTCAGGGTGGCCCGTCTCGATGTCGGAGAACGACCAATTGCCCATTCCTTGGATCTCTCCCGCTCCATGGCGTACCAGACCCCCCGTTTTTGCTGCGATATCGCATGCCGATCAATCAACATTCAGAGCATAGGTTGGCCAGCACTCGTGCCAAACGAAGGCAAGAGTTGTTGTTGATTGATCATCGATGCTCGCAAATGAAATTTCGTGCGCTCCATGTTTCGCATGCTCCACATGAATTTCGCCACAAAAAAGTCAGACGCGTGTTCGCCTTATGGGACTGGTTGAAATAATTTCCATTCTGGAGATCTGCTACCGGTTTTGACAGTGGTAACAATGCTGACAATTCCAGCAATGGTAAATGAGTAGGGGGAGTGTGATAACAAAGACGATACGTGCGACGCGGCGATCATTTACGGGCGGCGGCATCGGGGCAGCGCTGATGTTGTCGCCGGTGGGGCTCGCGAGTCAGATCCCGGATGCGCGCGCAGAGGGACAGGCCCGCACCAACGCATCGGTCGACCCGCGCGCACCGGCGCAGGCCCGCACCAGCGCGTTGGTCGAGAAAATAAATGCCAACACGCTGATGGTTCTCACGGCAGGGTCCGGTCTCACCTATGGCGCGATGGCCGCCGACCTCGCCACCGTGCTCAATGACGGAGATAATTTCAGGATCCTGCCCGTGCAGTGGCACAGCGCATTCCTGAACGTCCGCGACGTCCGCTACCTGCGCGGCGTCGATATGGGTTTCATCCAATCCAACGTTCTCGGTCACTACCGACGCAAGGGACTCATCACCGACCTGCAGGAAAAGATCGTCTACGTAGTCAAGATTTGCAATAACGAGATCCACATCGTCACGCGCGGCGGCATGAAGTCGGTCGAGGAGCTCCGCGGCAAGAAGGTGAATTTCAATCAGGTAGATAGCGGTGCGCAGGTGTCGGCGCAGGACCTGTTCGGTTATCTCGGTATCGAGGTCCAGGAGGTCAATCTGCGGCAAAATGATGCGCTGGAAATGCTGAAGAATGGCGAGATCGCCGCCACCATTGCGCTGGCGGGCAAACCCGCGCCGGCCCTCGCCAAACTCAAGGGCAAGGATGGCTATCGCATCCTGGCGGTACCGTACGACAAACGGATGGGGGAGACTTCCTACCCGTGACCTTTACGCATGAAGACTATCCGGATCTGATCGCTGAAGGCCAAACGGTCGATACCGTGGCAAGCGGCACGATCCTGATTGCCTATAATTGGCCGAAGAACTCCGATCGCTACCGGCGCATCGACAAGTTCGTAAAAGCTTTTTTCCCGCGCCTGGCGGAATTCCAGAAACCACCACGACACGAAAAGTGGAAGGATACTGTCCTCGCCGCCGGGCTGCCCGGTTGGAAACGCTTCGAGGGCGCCGACGAGTGGGTTCGGCATCAGCTTGAGGAGAACCTCGAAGCTCGCCGCGAGGAGTTTCAGGAGTTTCTCTTGAGCCGCAACGTCTCCGGGCGAAGCGGTGCCTTGCCGGAGGGCGAACGTAACAAGCTCTTCGACGAGTTTCTGAAATGGAGCAGCCGTAATTAATCGAAACGAAGAATGCCTCCCTTGACGGCGTTCTGGCGCCGCGCGAGACTTCTGCCTATCCGACAGCCCGCCCCGTCTGGCGGGCTTTCAGTTGCTCGTTCAAGGAGGAGCCCATGTCCAAACGCAAGGCCCCCGCCATCGGTCGGCGCAATTTCATCAAAGGCGCGAGCCTTCTCGGCGCCGCGGCCCTTGCCCCGGCGGAGGCGAACGCGCAGGCCGCCGCCCCCAAGGTTCGGCCGAAGGCTCATCCTCCCGGCCCCATCCAGATGGCGGCCGACACACAGGCGCCGACCAAGGATTCGGTGACACAATCCTCGAGCGGCGGGGACTTCATGGTCGATGTCATGAAGTCGCTCGACATCGACTATCTGGCGATGAATTGCGCGTCGAGCTTCCGCGGCCTGCATGAGGCGGTCATCAACCACGCCAACAATGTGAAACCCGAAATCCTCACCTGTCCGCACGAGGAGATCGCGGTCCATATGGGGCAGGGCTATGCCAAGATCGAAGGCAAGCCCATGGCGATGATCTGCCACGGCGTCGTTGGTCTCCAGCACGCCACCATGGCGATGTACAACGCCTGGTGCGACCGCGTGCCGGTGATCTGCATCGGCGGCAACATCATCGAGGCGAACAAGCGCGGCCCCGGCGCCGAATGGGTTCACTCCGCGATCGACCCCGGCGCCATCTGCCGCGACTTCGTCAAATGGGATGACCAGCCGACGTCACTGCCGCATTTCGCCGAGTCCTTAGTGCGTGCCTATAAGGTCGCGATGACGCCGCCGATGGGGCCGGTGTTTCTCTCGCTCGACGCCGAGTTGCAGGAAAATCCGGTCCACGATCCGGAAGAGTTGCGCATCCCGAAGTTCTCCAGGGTCATTCCGCCGCAAGCCGATGCGGGCGCGATTGCTGAACTGGCGCAATGGCTGGTCGAGGCCGAGAACCCGGTGATCCTGGTCGACCGCTATGCGCGCACGCCCTCCGGCATGCCGCGTCTTG
>DATGVJ010000417.1:0-11922 GCA_035300505.1 Xanthobacteraceae bacterium | reverse complement strand
ATCTTCTGCGCGACGAATATAAGATGCGCGGCGCCACCAAGGTCCGCGCCGACAGCCTGGAAGAACTCGTCAACAAGATGCAGGATGTGAATCCGGCAGGGTTCTTGAAGACCATCCGCGACTATAACGCGGCGGTCAAGCAGGAGGTCAAATTCGATCCCAACATCAAGGACGGCAAGGCGACCGTCGGACTGGCGGTCAACAAGACCAATTGGGCAAACACCATCGAGAAGCCTCCATTCGAAGCCTACTCGGTCGGCTGCGGGATCACATTTACCTTCGGGGGTCTCAAGATCGACACGTCGGGGCATGTGCTCGACATCGAGGACACACCCATTCCGGGCCTCTATGCCGCCGGCGAACTGGTGGGCGGCTTGTTCTATTTCAACTATCCGGGCAGCGCGGGGTTGATGGCGGGGGCGGTCTTTGGCCGGATCGCCGGCCGCGGGGCTGGCGAGTTTGCACTGAAGAGCGGGTGAGCACGCGCCTGACAGGCCCTGGGATTAGGATCGTAGCCCGGATGGAGCGGATCGCACGCGTTTCACGCGTGTGATCAAGCGCAATCCGGGAGCGGTCCCGGCACGACGGGCGGTCCCCGGATTGCGCCCCATAATCGCGTAAGCGCGCTTATGGCTCTCCATCCGGGCTACGAACCTAGCGCCCGGTGAGCACGCGCGCCCTGCCCACTTGATCACTTCAGTTTGCCGCGCGCGGCCTGACGCCGTTGTTCGAGCACACGACGCGTATAGTTCGCGATGCCGCCATCCTCGATCAGCTTCAACGATTCCGGCGCCATCGGCGGCAGCCGCGCCTCATAACCGGTCCGCAAATTCCGGATATGGCATTTGGCGAGATCAATCTCAATCTCGTCGCCTTGCGTGACCTCACCGTCGATACCTGGCGAGACCACGACCGGCAAGCCGACATTGATGCAGTTGCGCGTGAACAGCCGCCCGAAGCTCGGCGCGATGACGGCGCCGATGCCGGCTTCCTTCATACAGGCGGCCGCCTCCTCGCGGCTCGATCCGCAGCCAAAATTCAAGCCTCCGACAATCACGTCCCCGCGCCTAACCTTGTTCGGAAATTCCTCGTCGATCCCGACCATGATGTGGCTCGCCATTTCTCCCGGCTCATAAGCCGGGCGGAACCACATCTTGGGAAAGATGAGATCGGTGTTGACGTTGCGCCCGAACGTCCAGGCGCGGCCCCGGATGTGCATGAACTGTCCTTTAGTCGCTCATTGATTCAGCGGGCGATACGATGTGTCCGGCGATGGCCGAGGCGGCAACCGTCGCAGAGGACGCCACATAGATATTCGCTTCGGGGCTACCGAAGCGTCCGCGGAAATTGCGGCTCGCATTGGTGATGGAGTTCTCCGCAGGCGCCAGCATCCCCTGGTGACAGCCGGAGCACGGGCCGCAGCCCGTGATACCGACCTGAGCGCCGGCCTGCATCATGATGTCGATCAGGCCTTCGCGCATGGCCTGCATATAGACCTCGCGCGAACCGGGATTGACCATCATGCGCGTATGCGGGGCAAGCGTCCGCCCCTTCATGATGGCAGCCGCGACGCGAAAATCCTCGATCCGTCCGCCGGTGCAGGTTCCGAAAACGGCTTCGTCGATGCGCACATCGTTGAGCTTGCTCGCGTCCCGAACGTCAGACAGGTCGTGCGGAACGGCGACCAGCGGCTCAATTTCCGAAACGTCGAGTTCGACGATGCTACCGTAATCGGCGTCGGAGTCGGAGGTGAAGGCTGTCCATCGACGATCGGGGGCGCGCTGCGAAAGGTAATGCGCCGTGATCTCGTCGGGCTGGATGTAGCCGGTCTTGGCACCGAAATCGATTACCATGTTGCAGAGCACGAGCCGTTCCGACATCGCCATCTTGGCAGTGAGCGGACCCGCAAACTCCACGCCCAGATAAGGCGCGGCATCCTCGCCATAGAGCTGTGCAATGCGCAGCGCTATATCCTTGGCGTAGACGCCCGGCCGGAAGTCGCCGTGCAGGTCGAAGCGGATCACTTCCGGCACGCGCAACCAGTTGTAGCCAAGCGCCAGGTAGGACGCGATGTCGGAATGGCCCATGCCGGTCGCGACGCAGCCGAGCGCGCTGTTGGTGACAGTGTGGGAATCGGTGCCGAAGATGAGCGCGCCCGGAAAGGCATAGCCCTTCTCCGGAAAAATCACATGGCCGATGCCCTCGCCGGCATGAAACTTCGAAATGCCCTGCTCCTTGATCCACTCCCGCGTCTTCTTTTGTGAAACCGCGTCCTGTGGGCGAATCGCCGGATAGTGGTGATCGAAGACGACCACGATCCGCTCGGGATCGAACACCTTGTCGCCGCCCATCCGGCGCAGCAGCTCGGCCGCCCGCGCCGCACCGCGATCGTTGAGCATGACATAGTCCGGCGCGACGTTGACGATTTCGCCAACCTCGACGCTTGTGCGGTCGGCGTGATAGGCGATGATCTTGGAAATGGCGTGCATGCGCGGGCTTCTGCTAGAGGACTCTTACTTCCCACTTTTCGGTCGTTTTCTTCTCAAGCGTGCCGACGATCAGGCGTTCTGTGATGAAGCCGACCACGCTGATGAGGATCATCGCCATCATCAGGTCGGTGGCACGGAACTGAAAGCGCGATTCCATCAGGACCGAGCCGATGCCCGATTGCGAAGCGAGCATTTCGCCGGCGACGATCATTCGCCAAGCGCCGCCGAGAGCGATCCGCATCCCGGTGATGATGTAAGGAATCGACGCCGGCAGGATCACGCGGCGAACCAGAGTGAGCCGCTTGGCGCCAAAGCAGCGTGCGGCATCCACCAGGATCGGGTTGATGTTGCGGGCACCGGCTTCGGTATTGAAGTAGAGCGGGAAGAACTCGGCGATGAAGACGACGAAGATCACCGCCGTGTTGCCGAGCCCGAACCACAGAATTGCGAGCGGGATCCAGGCGATGCCGGGGATCGGGTAGAGCGAGCGTATCACCGGGTCGACATATTCCCGCACGGTTCGAAATCGTCCAACGAACAGACCGAGCGGGATCGCGATCATGGCAGCCATCGAAAATCCGGTGATCGCCCGCGCGAAACTCGACAGCAGGTGCTCGTAAATGTTGGGGCCGTAAAGCCAGCGCTGCTCGTAATTCAGCGTCAGCGTGTTGAAAATGTTGCGCGCGACCGACAGAGGCGGCGGCAGGATCAGCTCCAGATCATATGCGGTTGCCATCACCTGCCAGACGATCAGCACGACGGCAACACCGACAGTGCCGCGGAAGATTTTCCGAAGGCGTTCGCGCTGCCGCCGCGCACGACCAAAGGCCGTCAGCTTTTCTTCAGTGCCAACGTCTTCAATACTACGTTCCGCCACTTCGGACGAAGGTGGTGCATCGGGCGATTGAGTTCGCGCGTCCATTTGTTCTCACACAACCTAGTTCTCAGAATGGCTGCAGGCTCAAGTCGAACACGTCAGGAAACGGCTTGAGCTTCGGACTGAGCTCCCCGCGCTCGATCATGGTCGAGCCGATGAAATCCCACCATTTCTGCGCCTGCGCCTGCGTGAGGCTCGTCGTCGGGTTCATCCGCTCCTGGGCGGCTGCGACGATTTTTTCGTCCTGGCCGCTCCATTCCGCCACTAGTGCAGTCATCTCGTGCGGCGCCTTCGCGTAGGCTTCATTGGCGTCGAAAATGGCGCGCATGAAGCGCTTCGCGACTTCGGGTTTCTGCTTCAGAAAGTCGCGCCGCGAACTTAGGAAGGTCGCGGGCGGCGGGTTGGGACCCATGTCTCCGCGACCCGCCTGCATGAACAGGTGCCCCGCCTTGTTGACGATGGCGAGCGTCGGTGTCGGCTCGGAGTGCAGGAATCCGTCGATCTGCCCGGTCAGGAGCGCCGGCAGCATGTTGGCGCCCTCCATTCCCAGAAACTGCCAGCTTATGGCATTGAGTTCGAGCCTCTTCTCGGTCCGCAGATAGCCGCGGAAGAAGGCAAGATGGACCGATGAGAGCGACGAGACCGCGATCTTGAGGCGTACTTTGAGAATCTCGTCGATCACTTTCGGTTGCCACTTGTTGCCGAGCACGAGGCTGGTGTGACCCGGATTGGCACCGCTCACCACCGCCAATGCAGGCGGACGTCCGCTCTCGACCAGCCGCGAATTCAGTCGCGGAACTTCCGGAGCACCACCCATGTAGAAATCGAGATTGCCACGCCAAAGCTGCTCGACGCCTTCGACGGTCTGGCCGGACTTGAGCCGCGTTTCGACAACTTTGAGATTGTGCCTTTCGTATGCGCCGGTTTTCTTGGCGATGGCGTGGATGACGCTCACCAGATTGGGATAGAGGACGCCAAACCTCACAGCGTCCGCTTCCGCAGCCGTTGCGACATGGGGCGCAAACACCAATGCCGGTGCCGACATCAAGACCGTCCTGCGGCTGATCCGGGTCATTGTGTTTCTCCCCGTTGTCTTCATTTCAGCATTCCAAACAGCTTCATTCAATGACTACACAGGCGGCGCATGATCTCGGTCAGTTCGCCGCGCAGTTCGGTGACTTTCGTGACATTGCGGTCACGCGGCCGCGGCAGATCGACGGTCACGTATTGGCCGACCCGTCCCGGCGACGGCGTCATGATCGCGATCCGATCAGCGAGATAGACCGCTTCGTCGATATCGTGCGTGACGTAGATGACTGTCCGCGGCTCGGCAAGCCAGGCGTCCACGAGATACTTTTGCAACGTCATGCGATTGATGGCATCGATAGCAGAGAACGGCTCATCCATGAGCAATACGGATGCATCCGGAAGCGCCCAGGCGCGTGCGACGGCGACACGATGCTTCATGCCGCCGGAGAGTTGATAAGGATAGAGATGCATCGCGCGTTCAAGCCCGACGATGCGCAATACCTGCGCGGCGCGCTCGTTGACGGAGCGCTTTTCCATCCCGCCCATTTCGAGGCCGAAGGCGACATTGCGCAGCGCCGTCAGCCACGGAAACAATGCCGGCTCCTGGAACACGATGCCGCGATCAAGTCCGGGTTCCTCGATGCGCTTGCCATTGAGCAGGACCTCGCCTTCGATCGGCTTCATCAAGCCGGTGACGATGCGCAGAAACGAACTCTTGCCGCAACCGGACGGACCGAGCAGGCACAGAAATTCATTTCGCGGAATGGCGATGTCGAAATTCTGCAGGGCTTGCACCCAGCCGTTCTGTCCCTCATAGGCGTGATTGACACCATTCGCCGCGATGACGAATCCGGTGGTCGGGACGACAACGCGCGCATTTGGCGCCGGTGTTGGGGCCGATGTCGTGAGCACTGCTCTAGTTCCATTAGATGGAATGTAATTTCATCAGTATTGCACCGTAAAGCGAATTGATCGAAGGTGTCAATTGCAGCCGTTGGGCGCAAAGAACCTTGAAACCCAGAACGACAGAGGGCGTGCGATGTCTTCCAACGAAAGCACAACGACGGCGGCCGCGAACGAGGAGTCGGCGCGTCCGACAACCCGACTGAAACACCTCATCAAGCGCAGTGATCGCGTGCTGTCGGTTCTGCATCCGCCGACCGCCGCCTGCGCGCGCATCATGGAGAAGGCAGGCTGCGAGGTTGGCTTTGTCGGAACGGGCGGCGTTGTCGGCGGGTACACCGGCATGGCCGACGTCGGGGCGATCACCATGCTCGAATGCGTGACAGTCGCGGGCTGGATCGCGCAAGCGGTGAAATTTCCAATAATCATGGATGGCGATACTGGCCACGGAGGCATAATGGCTGTGCGGCGCATGGTCCGCGAATGCATCCACGCCGGCATCGCGGGAGTTCGCATCGACGACCAGCCGATCGAGGGCAAGAGACGGACGCAAAGCACCGGCGTTACCGTTGTGCCGCTCGATCAGGCGATCGCGCGCTACCGGGCTGCGGTCGACATGAAGAACGAAATCGATCCGGATTTCGTCATCATGGCGCAGTGCTACGCGCGCGATGCGGAAAACAGCGGGATTGACGATTGCCTCAATCGGCTCAAGGCATACCGCCAGGAGGCGGGCGTCGATTGGGTGCAGCTTGAATCGCCGCACTCGATCGAAGAGATCAAGGTGGCGCGTGCACAAATCGACGGCACGTTCTCCTTCATGAAGGGCAAACTTCCCCGTTATTTGTCGCTTGAAGAGCACAAGGCGCTGGGCGTGCACATTGCCTGGTTCCCGGGATTTACGCACAACGTGCTATGGGCGGCTTTGTGGGATTTCATGAACGACTTCGAGACGCGCGGAGTTGGCGCATGGGAAGAATTCGTCGAGCGCCGGCGCGAACTCCCCTACCCCGACCCGGCGGTCGGTGATGAAGGCGAAGGCGCCGCCATGCAGCAACGCCTTGAGGCGCGTTACCTACCGCGCTGATAACGGCGTCCGTGGCGCGAACCGCTTAACTGCCCGGATCCACACTGTAGCCAAGCCGCTCCGACACGCGTCTGGCGCCGTCAAGTAACAAAGCAATGCAGCGCTGGCGGTGCGCAGGCGTGTATCTGTGTTCCGGGGTGAGAATGTCGATGACCGCAACGGTCCTGCCCGAAAACTCCTTCAGAGGGGCTGCGAGCGCGCCGCCTCCTGCGAACAGTTCACCCTTGCTTTCGGCATAGCCCCGCTTGCGGATCGCGCGAATATCGCGCCACAGAACTGACTTGTCGGTGATGGTCGTCTTCTGGAAGGCAGTGAGGTCCGTTCGTTCAAGATAGGCCTCGATCTCTTCGTCTTCCATCCCGGCAAGCAGCACCTTGCTGGCGGCCCCGGCGTATAGCGGGGCGCGAACGCCGAGGTCCGCGGTGCGCCGCATTGGATGAAGCCCTTCGACGAAATCGATATGAACCCTGAAATCTCCGGACTTGACCGACAGGATCACGGTTTCATTCGCTTCGTTGCGGATTTCCCGCATCACCGGAAGTGCAACGTCATGCACGTTGGATTGGCGGCGGCGAATATCGGCGAGGCGCACGAGTGCGAAACCGAGGCTGTACTTTCCGGTCTGGGAGTCCAACTCGCAAAAATCCCGCTCCACAAGACTGCTGAGCACACGAAAAACCGTGGTCTTCGGCAGACCCGTTGCAGCCACCATCTCGGACAAGCTCAGCGACGGCCGGGCATGGCCGAACGCCGACAAGACACTGATGGCGCGGCTGAGGACCTCAATCGAATAAGCGTTTCCTGTATGGCCTGTCGCCGGGTCAGCGGCCGGGCGGGCTGGCGATCGTGTTGCGGCAGACAGGAGAGTACGTTTTCGGGCCACGAGTCTCTCACAAACCCGCGGCCTTTTTGACAAATCGATCATCGAATGTACGGGCGAGGTCAACATTGGCGCCCTTCAATTCTTCGTCGAAAGCGATCAGCATGTCGTTGGCCGACCGCATGCCGGCGGCCGGAATGACGCCGTCGAGCGAATAAGCGGGCTTGCTGGCCTTCACAGCGGCCATGTAGAGCGCCTTGTCGCCGAGCCAGTACTCTTCCGGCACAGTCGCGGCCACCTGCTCAGGGCTCGCGCGCTCCAGCCACTTGAGCGTCTTGTAGAAGGCATTGACGAGCGCCTGGGTGGTATTGGGGTTGCGCGAAATAAAGTCCTGTCTGGCATAGAGCACGGCGGCCGGGTTGGAGCCGCCGAATATCGCTCGCGTCCCCTCCTCGGTCCGGGTATCGGCGACCACCTTGATATCGCCATCCATTTCGAGCTTGGTCATCATCGGATCGAGATTGGAAACCGCATCGATATCGCCTCTCTTGATGGCCGCAATAACGGATGGTCCGATCCCGACACCGATGTAGGCCGCGTCGGCAGGCTTGAGGCCGGCTTTGGCCATCAGATACATCACGAAGAAATTGGTCGAGGACCCGGGCGCCGAAACTCCGATCTTCATGCCCTTGAGATCGGCGGCGGACTTGTAGGCGGCCGCCCGCTCCTTGCGCAGCCCAAGCACAATTCCCGGGAACCGGCCGAGTTCGATCAGGGCGCGAACGTCCTGGCCCTTGGCCTGCATCCGGATCGTGTGTTCGTAGGCGCCGGTGACGACATCAGCGGAGCCTCCGACAAGCGCCTGCAGCGATTGCGCACCGCCGCGAAAATCGTTGATGCTGACGTCGAGGCCCTGTTCCTTGAAATAGCCAAGCCGCTCCGCAATCGTCAGCGGCAGATAGTAAAGCGCCGTCTTGCCGCCGACCCCAAGCGTAAGCTGCCGTTTCTCGAGCGTCTGCGCCTGCGCGGCACCGGCAAGCACGACGGCCAATGCGAGTGCTGAAATTACGAGCTTGATCGACGTCATGACAACATCCTCCACATTCGAGCAGACTTTCGTTGGATCCGACCACCACGTGTCCACCTCTGACTTTCGGCGCCGGAAAACAGTTAACACGTATCATGAAAGCCCGACAATCGCCGATGTGTTGAAAATGACAACACATTTTGGCAGAGTTGCAAAATGTCCGAACATTCGACCATCGCTGAAGTCAACATTCACCTGCGCGCCCGCCCGCAAGATCGGATGCTTATCGACCAGGCGGCCGGGCTGGTAGGGCCCAACCGTTCGCAATTCATGATGGCCTCCGCTCTCAAAGAGGCAAAAAACATTCTGATCGACCAATCGACTATCTACGCCGACGCAAAAACATTCCAAAAGGTCATGGATTGGATGGATACGCCAACAGAGGCCGTTGGCATGAAGCGTATCTTGGAAGCCAAAACGCCGTGGCTGAGTGACTGATGCCGGGCCCATTTTCGACGCTCCTGTCGTTTTGACTGAAGCTCACAACAGTTCCGCCTTCGATTCCGGGGAACCGGTCCTCGACGATTGGCTGCGACGCGCCTGGAATAATCTGCAAGCGGCCGCGATCCGAACCTATGTCATCTGTCCGGCAGGATCAAAAACCCGTTAACATGCCACATGCTATTTCGCAGAAGCCCGATCTGCGGGCTATTATATTAAGACAATCAACAATCAGGTTCGCGTGTCCGCCGCGACCGCCTGCCATACCAGCAGGCGCCGCTCGACCAGCGTTACCAGGCCGTCGATCAGGATAACGAACGCGGCCAGCACGACAATTCCCGCGAACACACCGGCGACGTCAAGCGCGCCCTCGGCCTGCAGGATCAGGTAACCGAGGCCGGCAGCAGAACCCAGATATTCGCCGACGACGGCGCCGACGACCGCAAAACCCACGGACGTATGCAGCGAAGAAAACATCCATGACAGCGCCGAAGGCCAATAGACATGACGCAGCAACTGACGCTCGCTCATCCCAAGCATCTTGGCATTGGCAAGCACGGTCGGGCTTACTTCCTTGATACCCTGATAGACGTTGAAGAACACGACGAAGAATACCAGCGTAACCCCGAGCACGACCTTCGACAGGATGCCGAGACCGAACCAAAGCGCAAAGATCGGGGCCAATACGATGCGCGGCAGGGCATTCGCCATTTTCACATAGGGGTCGAACACGGCCGCCACGAAAGGCCTGCGGCCAAACCAGAATCCAATCAGGACGCCGGCAACGGACCCGATCACGAAAGCAAGCACGGACTCAGTGAGCGTGATCCCCAGGTGCCGCCAGATCGTGCCTTCGGAAAACCATTTCACGATGCGGCTGGCAACAGCCCCCGGCGTGGAAAAGAAGAAAGGCGGTAGGAGCTTGTCGCCGTCTTCCGGCACCGTCGTCAGCAGGTGCCAAAGCCCGATCGCCACAACGGCAACGAGCAGCTGAAAAAAGAGGAGCTTGATGCGGGACACGGATCAAGCTCCCCCATGTTAGCAATTATGTTTGCGATTGCCGTGGTGACGCGCCCAAACAATTTGCCAAGGCGCGCAACACAGCGGCCCCGGAAATTAAGGCTTCACGAACAGGCCGATGATGCCGGCCGATCCCTTGGCGCGCGAAGGTGCACCGGCGGGCACGATCTTGGCCGTGACTTCATCCTTGGTCAGGCCGGGTGCCAATTCCTTTGCCTCCAGGTCGGTCGCGATGAGAACGAACGTATAGTGGTGGGGCTGCACGTTCGGAGGCGTGCACGGGCCGGAATAGAAGCCGACGCCTTGCGTGCTCTTGCCGCCGACATATTTCGGACCTTCCTTGCTCACTTCGCCTTCGGCGAAGCCCGTCACGTCGGCCGGGATGCCATAGGCGACCCAGTGGTTCACGCCGGCGCCGCCGCGGCCTTCCGGATCGACCATCAGGAGCGCGAAGCTCTTGGTGCCGGCCGGGGTATTGACCCACGACAGTTGCGGCGAAACGTTTTCGCCAACACAGTTGGGATTATTGCCGGCATTCTTGTTGGCTGCCTTCTGAGGCAGCATGCCGCCGTCCTTGAAAGTGGTCGACGAAATCTCAAAAACCTTCGCCTGCGCGAAAGCTGAACTCGAAGCGAACGAGAGCGCAATAGCGGCCCCGCCGGCCAGAAAAAGGTGTCCTAACGTACGATTCATAGCATTTCTCCCTTCGGCTTTTTTGCCGTGGGCATGATTTTAGCGTTCATGCCGGACAGTTCAAGGCTGGACCGTTCAATAGGTTTTGAGCACCTCGGCCTTGAGCGTCATCCAGATGTCGCGATGCAGTTGGTGAAAGGCCGGCTCAAGCCGGATTTCGGCCATATCGCGCGGCCGCGGGAGTTCGACCGTCCAGTTGCCAATAATTCGGGCAGCTGGGCCGGCCGACATGATAACGACCCGGTCCGACAGGGCGATCGCTTCTTCGAGTTCGTGGGTAACGAACAAGACAGCCTTGCGGTCGGCGTTCCAGAGTTCAAGCAGGAGGTTCCCCATGATCAGGCGGGTCTGCGCATCAAGCGGCCCGAATGGCTCGTCCATCAGTAGGATGCGCGGATCCCGGATCAGCACCTGCGCGAGCCCTATGCGCTTGCGCTGGCCGCCTGAGAGCATGTGCGGGTAGCGGTCCCCGAAACCCGCGAGTCCGACCCGCTTAAGCCAGCTTGCGGCCTGGCTGCGCGCCTCCTGCCTGGCTTCGCCCGCGACTTCAAGCCCGATGGCAATGTTTTCGAGGGCCGTCTTCCACGGAAACAGTGCATCGGCCTGGAACAGATAACCAGCTTTTCGATTGATACCCTCAAGCGGTGCGCCAAAGATCGAGGACGTGCCTTTGGAGGGTTGCATGAGGCCAGCCACGACGTTGAGCAACGTCGACTTGCCGCAACCCGTCGGACCGACGATCGACACGAACTCACCGGCGGCAACGTTTAGAGACGCCGACTCGACGGCCGTGTAGTTACGGCCATCGGCAAGCCGGAATGCGACTGTGACATCGGAAAGGGACACTGCGGGAACGTCACCGCTCCCAGCACCAATTTTTTTCGCTCCGGCCGGGTCTGTGGCCATTGATGGCGTGGTCCGCCGCCCCATCTATCCGCATCTCGGCTCAATACGCGTCGGTATTGCACGTAGCGCCATCAGTTCCGGCTCTTGTCGACCATGGCACGCTGCTTGATCCACGGCATCATGGAGCGCAGCTTGGCGCCGACCTCTTCGATCGGATGCGCGGCACATTTGGCGCGCATTGCCTTGAACGAGGTCTGGTTGACGCGATTTTCCAGCATCCAGTCGCGCGTGAACTTGCCCGACTGGATATCGTCCAGGATACGTTTCATTTCCTGCTTGGTTTCTTCCGTGACAACGCGCGGCCCCGAGACATATTCACCATATTCGGCCGTGTTCGAGACCGAATAGTTCATCGTGGCGATGCCGCCCTCGTAGATCAGGTCGACGATCAGTTTCACCTCGTGTACGCACTCGAAATAGGCCATTTCAGGGGCATAACCGGCTTCGACCAGGGTTTCGTAGCCGGCCTTCATGAGTTCGACCAGCCCGCCGCATAGCACCGATTGTTCGCCGAACAGGTCTGTTTCGCATTCCTCACGAAACGACGTCTCGATGATGCCGGCACGGCCG
>DATGVJ010000416.1:0-5033 GCA_035300505.1 Xanthobacteraceae bacterium | reverse complement strand
TGATAATACGTGTCTTTGCCATGAACACGAGATGAACTCGCCACATTAGTTTGGTACGGTACCGTACAAAGTAATTGAGAAATCAATTATTGACCTTTTGCGATTTATCGGCACGTCAACATGTAAGCGATACTGCCATATGTCGTGAGGTGCCAACGTCGCTGAATGCGAGATTAACGGTTTGACGCCCACATAGCGTCGGATCGTCGCAGCGTGCGCGCAACCAATAGCTTATGCAATCAATTTGGTCGGATGAATTGACGGAAGATTGACAGTGGGTTTATGTGCAATCCGGATGTTCGCTCGAAATCAGTTCGACGGCGATGTCTATTCCTGATGCCTTACGGCTTATCACGATAGCGGATTGGCAGAGATACCAGTGTGGACCTTATTGGCGTCATGGTCGATGCATTGCAGTTTAGGGCCGACGATCTCGATCCATCCGGCACCTGTCACTTTCCGCTCCTGTTTGAACGCATCCGTCGAGAGGGCGTGCGGTTGTAATGGCTGCGGCGTTGCCTTCGGCTCATCTGCGCACCTCCGACGACGATGCCGGTAGGCCAGCAGGTTTTGCGCAATAAACATGAGCGCCTGCATCGGCCCAGGCATGCTCGATTGTCAAACCCATTGATTGGCCTTACAATTTTGTAGTTCTGTTCTCCTCGTCCGAATCCCGCGAATCCTCCGAACCCTACAATCACGGAATCCATATGTATCGAACCACGCCGGAGGAGAACCAGATCCTCAACGGAGTCCGCTCCGGGACGCCGATGGGCGAGTTCCTGCGCCGTTATTGGTGGCCGGTCGGATTTACCGAGAAACTCAAGGACCGGCCGACGTTCGTGCGCGTGCTGGGCGAGGACCTCGTATTGTTTCGCGATCAGCGCGGAAAGCTCGGACTTATTGGGGCGCTTTGTCCTCATCGCCGCGCCAATTTATGTCTCGGTTCGACGACGGCGAGCGGCGTGCGTTGCAAATATCACGGGTGGGTTGTCGGCGCCGACGGCGCTGTTCTTGAAGTGCCCGGAGAACCACGCGACGGAGGGTTTCGGGAAAGCGTCGCAAAGAACGCGGCCTACAAGACGGAGGAACTGGGACCGCTTATCTTTGCCTATATGGGGCCGCAACCCGCGCCTTTGCTGCCACGCTACGATTTTCTTGTTGGTGAAGGCGTTCATTACGTCACCATCCAGGGCTTTCAGAATTGCCACTGGCTGCAATGCGTGGAGAATGGCATCGATCCGGTGCATCCGAGCTTCACGCATGGCGGCGCATGGCCCGACATCGCCAACACGGAGCCCGAACTTGGATTCCACGAGACCGAGCGCGGCCTTGTCTACAAGGCCTATCGCAAGACCAAGGACAAAGGCGTTCTCAATTATCGGGAACATCACCTCATGATGCCGGGCGTGAGTTGCGGCGGCAGCGGCGGCCGTTATCTCGATGGCCAGAGTGCCGGAACTCCTGTTTCCGCGGCACGCTGGAGCGTGCCCATCGACGAAACGCACACGATTTTGTTTCGCGTGCGATTCAAGCCGGAAGATAATCCGGCTGCCTACAAGGGCGATCCGTTCACGGAACGCTGGCGGCCCGTAGGACAATTCATCGAGCCTTTCAAGGAATACCGTTCCACCAACGATCCCGTGCTCGGCTACGACGTTCCGCCTTTGCATTTCATCGAAGATGGAATGGTGGTCGACAGCATCGGGCCGGTCGCGGATCGGGAAAATGAAAATCTTTCACCGATCGTCGACGCCGGCATCATCATGTTGCGGAAAATGTATCTTCGCGAGATCGCGCGGATGCAGGCGGGCGAGGATCCCAAGAACGTCGTGCGCGATCCCGAGGCCAACAAGGTTATCAAAGTGACCGCCTATGAACGGTGGGTTACCGAGGAAGAGCGTGAGGCAGAGAAGAAAACAAGCAGACAAGCGGCTGGCTGACATTGGCGACCGAAGCCGGCAACCTCGCGCAAATTGGAGCATACCGAATGGGAATCTATTCACTTAACGCCAACGAGGTCGAGCCGGAAAAATCCGCGCATGGCTATACGAAGTTCCTGCATCGGTCCGAGGAGGTGGGGCATCCAACGATCCAGATAAGGCATTGGGGGCCGGAAACGAACATCCCGGTGCATCGCCACACATTCAATGAAATGTTCTACGTGCTGGAAGGCGAAGTCGAAATCGGCGACCAGATCTATCCGGCCGGGTCATGCATTTTCATCGACAGGGGCACGCTCTACGGTCCAACGCGCGCGCCCAAGGGCGGAACGGTTCTGCGATACGGGGAAGGCAAGTCGAAATAATGTCGAAATAATCAGGAGTGTTGATGGTCACCCGATTGCGCAAGTCTCCCCATATCGTTTCCAACCTCGCTTTCCTGGTGACGTTGGCCATTGGCCTTCCCGCCAGCGTCGAACTTGCCGACGCCAAAGATCCATTCGACCAGCTCGTGTCGACGGCCAAAGCGGAAATGGACAAAAAGCGCGGCAACCTTCGCATGACCCTGGACTGGCCGGACCCGGACGCGAAAGCGATTCTTCCGGAATTCGTCCGCGCTTTTCCTTTCGTTCGAAACGTCGATTATTACCGCGAGACCGGAATAGGCCCCTTCGGACGGTATCTGCTGTCACTCCAGCAAGGTCAGGCGCCACCCTACGACGTCATGCATGTCGCCGCCGAGTATCAGGGACAATATTCGGCAGCGAACGCTTTTGTGAAACCTCCGTTTGACTATCGGGCTCTGAGCTATTCCCTGCCGGATGGATGGCCGAAAATCCAGGATGAAGCATACGACCCGCAGGGGCGTTTTCTGTCGACGACCGCGATGGTGCGCGGCAATGTCTGGAACACGCGCCTCGTGCGTGCCGGCCGTGAGCCCACGACTTGGGCCGCGTGCCTCGATCCGATATGGCGCGGCAAGGTCGTAGTCGATTCGCGCAACAAGTTGCAGGCTTTGCAATTCGATCCCCATGAGCGCGAACGCCACCTCGCCTGGATCAAGGGACTGGTCCAGAACCGCGCGACCTTCATCGATGGTCAAGGCCCGGTCCTGCAGAGAGTTGCTGCCGGAGAATATCCGATCGCCTGCGGCGTCAATTACCACACCGCCCAACGCATGATCGACGACGGGGTCAGGGTCCTCAAGTTCAGCCTCACCGACACCATCCCGCTGGAACTCGGCACGCGGCTCTTCGTCGCCAAATGGTCGGAAACGCCGGCGACGACGCAATTGTTCGCATTGTGGCTCGCGACCGCCGGGCAGCAGGCCCTCGACAAGGCAGCCTACAGGGGTTACCCGAGCAATCCGCTCAACCGCAACTATCCGCAGGCCCAAGGCAAATACATTGCGCTCTGCAATGCGCCGTGTGTTGCCAAGCAGGAAGATTTCGACCGTGAATGGGATGGCCTGATCGGAATTGCCGCTGCCAGGTGAGGTGCTGGGCGTACACGGAATTCGCAGGGCGCAATAGCCGCAAGGGCGCGTCTCCGCCCTATCGACTTGCACATATATCCGGTCGCGCCCTTGGGGCGTATTGCGCCAAACCCGTGTTTGAGGCGCAATACGCTTTGCCGCTTGCGCCAAGAAGGCGCGCGGCGTCGCTATTGCGCCCTACGCCCTGACCGCTACAGGCCCGCGCAAGAAATCCGTCACCAGCCGGTTGAACCGGTCCGCCTGGTCCCAATGCACCCAATGAGCGCAGTTGTTGAAGACATGGAGTTCAGCGTTGGACAGAGCTTCCAACAGCAGGACCGCGCGTTCGACGGCCGCGCCGTGGTCGTTGGCGCCCCAAAGAATCATCGTGGGATTAGCCAGCCGGTGTAACTCGCCCGCGAGTGGACGAAAGCCCCGCACCGCCTCACGTGCCTTGCCGGCATCGAACAGCGGTCCTTTGCTCATCTCATAGCGCTCGCGCACGAGTTCGTCGGTCACGAGATCCTGCCGGAAGAGGGTTTTCCGCGTCATCGCGCGCATCGCTTCGATATCCGGTTCATAGCCGCGCAGTTCCTCGACATGAGTCTGCGCGAGCGCGGCGGCCTTGGGTGAGCCTTTCGGAGCGAGCGTACTGCTGGAGACCAGCACAAGGCGATCCACATTGGCGTGGTCGAGCGCAAGCCGCGCCGCCATATAGGCTCCCATCGAATTGCCGACGACGTGGACGCGATCGGGAGCGATTGCCGCCAGAAACGCCTTGGCGTGGGTTACCCGAAACTCCATCGAATGGTCGCTCGGAATGCCGGAAAGTCCGAACCCCGGCTGGTCGTAGGCATAGACGCTGAATCCGGCATCCACGAACGGGCCGAGGTTCAGCTTCCAGTTCACAAGGGAACAAGCGCCCGGCGAGCCGCCGTGAATAAAAATGATTGGATGTCCCGAGCCGCCGTGGACGTAGAATGTTTTCACGCCGGCAACGTCGATGGTGCAATGTTCGAGATTGTTCACGCCGATCGGGCCTGGCGACATAAAGGAGTGGGTTGCATCATTTTAATTGAAAAAACGTAAGTTGTTCGTAGGGGCGGGTCTTCGGCGGCTTGCGCCGCTGTGCCCGCCCGCCTATCCGCGCGCGAACGAGGCGCGGGCGCAAGGACCGCCAGCCCGCGCGTGCTGCCCGACGGGCGGGCACAGCGGCGCAAGCCGCCGAAGACCCGCCCCTACGCACGATTCCTGCACCTTCATTGTAGGCGACGCACGGCACCAATGTGACAATAAACCCGAATAAGCTTACATAGCTGCCGCATTCCCGCGCAACAGGTTTTCGCGATAAATCGGGCTTTTCGTCATGGCTGTTCCCGTTCCGCCAGTCGATCGCAAATCCTGGCGGTTAGAGTTGAACAGCATTCGCGCGTGGGCGCCGTTTGCCGTTCCGGCCTTCGGCACGATCCTGACCGTTGCATTGATCCTGGTTCCCCTCATCACGCTTCTGCTGTTCAGTTTTCGACTGGGAACGCCGTGGGATCCGGGTCCATTTACATTGCGGAATTACGAAGCCGCCTATGGGGACAGCCAGATCTATCTCATGTTCGCCCGGG
>DATGVJ010000415.1:0-3196 GCA_035300505.1 Xanthobacteraceae bacterium | reverse complement strand
CGCGACATTACAGCGGTAGCCGGATTGGTCAGGCTCCCCATTGTGCTGGAAGTCCACCCATCGGTCCCTGCGAAAACGACAGCCGAGTTCATTGCCTATTCCAAGAACAACCCAAGCAAGGTCAATTTTGTTTCCTCTGGTACCGGCACGTCGCAGCATCTGGCAGGAGAATTGTTCAAAATGATGTCGGGAGCCAACATCGTACATGTGCCTTATCGAGGCACGGGGCCGGCGCTGACAGACCTCATCGGCGGCCAAGTGCAGGTCATGTTCGACAATTTGGCCACCTCGCTGGAACACATTAGGGCGGGCAAACTTCGTGGACTTGGCATGGCAACAAGCGCGCGTTCGGAGGTGATCCCCGAGCTTCCAACCTTGGCGGAAACCGTTCCTGGCTATGAGGCAAGTTCAGTGTACGGGCTTGGCGCGCCGACCGGTACACCCGTGGAGATCATCGAAAGCCTAAATCGGACCGTCAATGCCGCGCTCGCCGACCCTCGCATAAAGGCGCGGCTCCTCGAACTCACGACGATACCGATCCCAAGCACACCGACTGAATTTCGTGCTGAAATGCTTGCGACAACCGAAAAGTGGGCCAAGGTCGTCATCTCGTCGGGTGCGACAGCTGAGTAGCGTCACAGGATATTCCATAACGTCCCGATACGCGACACGACAGACAACATTCGTTCAATCGAAATGGAGAGATGACGAGTGATGAAACTTCCCCGCCGACAGTTTCTGCATCTAGCCGCAGGCGCCGCCGCACTCCCGGCCGTCTCACGAATCGCAAGGGCGCAAACCTTTCCGGCACGTTCGCTCAAGATCGTCGTCCCGGCTACGCCCGGTGGCGCCATCGATATCATCGCGAGGCTTGTTGCCGATAAACTCACGGCGTCAATGGGG
This sequence comes from Xanthobacteraceae bacterium, assembly GCA_035300505.1. Classification (GTDB taxonomy): domain Bacteria; phylum Pseudomonadota; class Alphaproteobacteria; order Rhizobiales; family Xanthobacteraceae; genus VAZQ01. The sequence continues at coordinate 2,293 of DATGVJ010000415.1, read as the reverse complement.
CAGCCCGTTGTTGTGGAGAACAAGCCCGGCGCATCAAACATCCTCGGTACCGATGCGGTCGCCAAGAGTCCGCCCGACGGCTACACATTGTTGATCGTCGCGTCGAGCCACGCGACCAATCAGTTCCTGTTCAAGCAGTTGCCTTACGATCCGGTTGCGGACTTTGAGCCGGTCGTTTTCACGCACGTCGTTCCGCTCCTCCTTGCCATAAACCCCGCAATTCCCGTCAAGAACGTTCGGGAGTTGATCGCCTGGATCAAGGCGAACCCGAACATGGCTTCCTATGCGTCCAGCGGCAAAGGAACGTCGCCGGCAGCGCTATACCAATGTCTTGGTGACCCTCAAACGACAGAAAAATTGGCTAAGGAAACAATCGAACTGGCTGAGAAGTTTGGATTCCCATACTGGACCGCATGGATGACGGGCCTCCTGGGTTGGTCTCATGCCATGCAAGACAATTTCGATACCGGCATTGAGGAGCTGCAAAGCAGAGGTTGGAGCGCGTCTTTTGCAGCGCGGGTTTGTATCGTAGTAGCTGCGGATAGGAAGCAGAGCATGCAGCCTCGGTATGTAACGCCACCACATATTACTGTGTCAGTTACTAATACCTGCAATTTGCAATGCCGATGGTGTTATGGGGATTGCGGCAGTGTTAGTACAAGAACCGAACTCGAAACAAGTGAATGGTTGAAGTTCATAGACTACCTGATCGCTAACGATTTCGTTCAAATTTATTTCGAGGGAGGTGAGCCGTTCTTCCGCGAAGATTTCGTCAAGCTCGTGAAACATTGTGCACCAAAAATGATGACGTACGTTCGCACGAACGGTACGCTGGTCAACGACAAGTTGGCATCTGACCTCAAGGCTATCGGTGTTGGGCGCATGTTGGTCGACATCTTGGGTGCGCGCGCCGAGACGCATGACTCATTGACCGGAGTAGCGGGTAGCTTTGAAATGTCTTGCAATGCTGTGGTGCGTCTTGCCGCGGCAGGGATCAAAACGGACGTCCTCGTGATCTTGAATCGAAACAACGCGGGTGAGATCCAAGAATTGGTCGACCTCGCCCATCGTCTCGGTGCCTTGCGACTTGGCATCCTTCGTTTCTATCCGCTGGGGCGTGCCAAGCTTGTCTGGAACCAACTTGCCTTATCAATCGAGGAACAACAAGCCGCGGTGACTAACCTGCGTGTGCCTGAGGGGTTCAAAGTAATGCAGTCCTGGCACCCTAATGACAGAAATTGTTGCTGGCAGGCCGCCGCCGTCAATGCCTACGGTGATTCTCTCGGTTGCATGTACCTACGCGAGTATGTCAATTTCGGTAATATTCGGACAATGCCTTTCCTCGATACTTGGCACAATGACGAGCTCTATCGCACCCTGCGTGCGGGTAAGGTCGAAAAGTCCTGTTCCTCTTGTCACGCGAATGACGGAACACACGGCGGATGTCGATCGACAGCCTTTGCTTTTCATGGGCGCTGGGACGCGCCCGACCCATTTTGTTCGCATCTAAATGACGGGGTAGACCTTCGTGTCTTGCCGCAGCGCCTGTTACATAAAAGTGGCTAACGTTCGCATTCGTCCGGTTCCGGAGATGGCGACATGCCTGGTTTTCACGCCGGACAGTCCGGAGGTCTATACGTTGAATCCCACAGCGTGGTTGATTCTTTGGTTTTGCGATGGGCGTCCGCAGTCCGAGATCGCGAGATCGTACCATGCAGCTGTGGAACCAATGTTGTCGCGCGAAGAAGCAGAACGCGAAGTTCGTCTCGGTCTTGAATCCCTCGTTTGGCAGCGGATCATCGAGGTTGTGAAAACTGGTAGTCGCAATAACAAGCAAACTGGAAGGAGATAACGTTATGAGCGGCAAGCGTGAACAGGAGATGCTGGTGTCACTCGTTAGGCGACACGGTACTCCGCAGGCGCCAAAGATTGATCCACTTAATGCGGAAATCCGTTCCTGTCTGGTTGCGCCCTGTCCCCCCTCCGTCGAGCCGGGGACCGACGGCCTGCTCGGAGGAATCGTGGTGATGTGGGAATTCTCCCTCCCATTTACAGATGTTCAGGAATTTCACAACTTCCTCAGGGATGTGGAGCATGACATCAGGGCTTCGGCGGCGACACAAGGTGCGCTCTATCACGGTACCTATATGGAGTATGCCCCTAACGCGCCGCGCTATCGGACGATCTGGGCCTACGAATCAATGGAGACCATGTGCACCGCATGGGCTGATAACGAAGTTTCTCTCCTCAGCAATAAGGGTTCCGTATTCTACAACCGCTTGAAACAGTTTCG
>DATGVJ010000414.1:0-19817 GCA_035300505.1 Xanthobacteraceae bacterium | reverse complement strand
GATGAATTACCTCGTCTATTCTACCGTCACGATCTGGGCCGAGCGCGCCTTGAGCTATGGACTCGTGAGTGATGTCGTTCCGGAAGCCGAGCTTGATGCGGCGGCTGATCGGATCTGCCAGACGATCCTCAAGGCGCCGCGCATGGCGACCGAAGCCGTGAAGGATTACATGCGCGCCGCCCCTGACATGGCCATTGCGGGCGCAGTCGATTATGCGCGAAACCTGCATGCGACGATCAATTCATCGATCGAGGCGCGTGCGAGGCGGTCGTAGTACTATTTAGCCATCCGCACACTGTGTACGCGGTGTATTCTACCACGTTCCGTCGGGAGAAGAGCCGTGCAATACGCTGCGCTTTTGCGCCCTATGCACTGGCTACCGCTTCAGCGCCGCAAGGATGTCCACGACGTCCATGCGTTTACGGTAGTCGGGATCGACAAAGCGGGCTTTGACCCGCCCATCTGAGCCTACCACGAACGTCCCGGGAATAGGTAGCGTCCAGGACTTATTGCCTGCATATCGTGAAATATCCCAACCTGCGGCAATCATGGCCTCCCTTTTCTCGTCGAGAATCTTGATGGCCAGTCCCATTTCCAGCGCATAACCGTTATCGATATCCGACAGAATTGGAAACGTTGCTTTGGCGTCGGACCTCAACTCATTCGTGAATGCGCTCAACTCAGGTGTGACGACGACGATTTGGCCGCCGGCCTCCTTTACCTCCGGCTCAATTCGGGAAAGTGCGTCGGCATTCAGCCGGCAGTAGGGGCACCAATGGCCGCGGTGGAACGCCACGACAACCTGTCCGTTTGCCAAGAGTTTATCCAGGCTCACGAGGTGGCCATCCTGGTCGGGCAACACGAACGACGGCATTGGGTCGCCGGCCGACGGCGCCAGCTGGCCAGCCTCGCTCTGGTTCAGCCGCTCGATCATGCGTTCGACAATCTCGGCGAATGGTGGGCTTAGCCGCTGCACATCATCTGCAAAAGTGCGAAGGCGGTCAGGCAACGGCGCATCCATTGTGCGGCATTGTTCGGTGCATGCTTCAAGGATTTGCGCAAAAGAAGAAGCCGTCATGGTACGCATTCCTCGGCGACATCAGTCTGACCACTTGGTCCTGATCCACGGTATTTGGGCGCCAGATCCAATCGCGGCCGCGTGACCGGCGGCGCGCGGCACAATTGCATCAGTTCAGCGGCTAATCTTGACGCCGTCAACCTCTATGTTGGATAAATCACCTTGATGTTTCAGCAAAGCCCAATCGGCGCCATCGTGCTCGCCGTCTCGTTATTGACGTCGGCAAGTGTCAAGGCCCATGACCAATCGAAATATCCGGATTGGCAGGGACAATGGGTGCGCGCGCACGCTCGAGCGCAATGGGATCCCAGCAAGGCGCGCGGCCTGGCGCAACAAGCGCCGTTGATTCCCGAGTATCAGGCGATCTTCGAAGCTGCCCTGCAGGCGCTCCACTCCGGAGCGTTGGGCGCCGACCCGCAGATTGATTGCCTTCCCGCCGGCATGCCGCGCATGATGATCGCCTATGAGCCGCTTGAAGTGATCGTCACCGATGCAATCACTTATATCCGCACCGATCACCTCGCGGAATTGCGCCGCATCTATACGGATGGACGCGATTGGCCAACGGCGATCAGGCCGTCATTCGAAGGCTATTCGATCGGCAAATGGATCGATGAAGATGGCGACGGCCGCTATGAGAAGCTTGAAGTCGAGACCCGCGCCTTCAAAGGTCCGCGAACGCTCGATGCTGATGGACTTCCGCTGCACAAGGACAACCGCACGGTCGTGAAGGAGAAAATCTACCTCGACAAGACAAACAGTGACATGATGCATGCCGAGATCACGACCATCGACAACGCCTTGATGCGTCCCTGGACCGTCAAGCGTGACTACCGCCGCGAGCGCAATCCGGTCTGGCCGCATTATTCCTGCACCGAGGGCAACAACCACGTTCGGGTCGGCCAGCATATCTATTTTCGCGGCTCCAACGGCGAATTGATGCCGAGCTACAAGGACCAGCCGCCGCCGGGATTGAAAGGCTTCAATTAGTGCTTGTAGTCCTGATGGAGCCCCGTTTGCGCTGTGCGCAAATGGGCGCACAATCCGGGCCGCTCGTCGGACCGTTCCCACATGGCACCGTCGCCCATCATGGACGAGCGTCGGCTCCATGCGGGCCACGATCTCTCTTGTAGCCGGATGGAGAACCATAAGCGCGCTTAAGCGCTTATGGGGCGCAATCCGGGGACCGCTGTTGGTCCACAAGACCGCTCCCGGATTGCGCTTGATCACACGCGCAAGCGCGTGCGATCCGCTCCATCCGGGCTACTGTCACGGATTTTTCGCAATATTTTCCAGCGTCGGCTTCCACATCTGCTGTTCGGCGTTAATGAAATCCAGAAGCTCGGCCGGCGTCATCGGGATTGCGTAGTTGCCTGTCAATAAAAGTTTTTCCTTGGTGGCGGGGTCGGTGACGGCCGCGCGCAGGTCGGCGTTGAGCTTGCGCACGATGGCCTCGGGCGTGCCGAGCGGTGTCACAAGTGCAAGCCAGCCTCTTGAATTGAAGCCTGGAACCAATTCGGCGGCCGCCGGCACGTCTGGAAACTCGGGCAAACGTTTGGTCGAACCGACCGCGAGCGCCTTGATATTCCCGCCTTGGAGCGCGCCGGCCAGCGACGAATAGCCGTCGATGACCATCGGCACCCGACCCGAAATGACGTCGTTAAGCGCCTGCGCGGTACCTCCCAGATAGGGAACCATGAGGAGCTTGATGCCGGCCTTTTCCTGCAAGGCTTCGCCGGCGAGATGGGACAGCGTGCCGCGTCCGGTCGCCGCATAAGTGATTTCACCCGGCTTACTTTTCGCGCGCGCGATAAATTCCGCGAGCGTACTGACGCCAAGCGACGGCGCGACACAAAAGAAAAATGGCTGCTCGCCAACGAAACCGACGGGTAGAAAATCCTTCGGCACGTTGAGCGGCAGGTTGGGCTGTAGACCTGACAGCGTCACGAAAGCCGAAGAAGCCGGCATATAGAGCGTGTAGCCATCAGGCGCGGCACCGGCCGCAGCGCGCGCCGCGACGGCGCCGCCCGCACCCGGATTGTTGAGCACGACAACCTGCTGGCCCCAGATTTTGGACAGGCCATCGCCAACGATCCGCAGCAGAGCATCAGGCGCGCCGCCGGGTGCAGAGTGTGTGATGATCCGCACCGGCTTGTTCGGATAGTCTTGCGCATTGGCCAAGCGCGATATGGCTGGGAGTGCGACGGCACCCGCCGCCAGTTGCAGGAATCGACGGCGTTGAACAAGCATTGTCATCCCCGTTGTACTCTGTCATTTCAAAAGTCCTGTCGCACATTAGAGTGTGAGGCGCGTGATTGGAAGGCCGATAATGCGAGGCTACTACTCCGGCATCGATCTCGACGCCTATTTTGCGCGTATCGCCTATACGGGGCCAAGGCAGCCACACCTGGCCGTCTTGCAGGAGCTTCATGCCGCGCATCACGTCGCTATACCTTATGAGAATATAGAGGTGCTATTGCGACAACCAGTTGGTTTGGATCTGGTGACATTGCACACCAAGATGATTCTCAGTCAGCGTGGCGGTTACTGTTTTGAACAGAACGTCTATTTCCAACATGTGCTTGTCGCGATGGGCTTCCGCGTCAGGGCGGTTGCGGCCCGGGTTTTCTGGCGTGCTCTCAATGGCGAAGTGCCGCCGCGCAACCACATGGTCCTCCTCGTTACGCTTGACGATGGCGATTATCTGGCTGACGTTGGATTTGGCCTGTTGAAGATGTGGGCGCCGCTGCGGGTCGAGCCAGTCGTCGAGCAACACACCCCGATCGGCGTCTATCGGCTCCTGCCGGTCGGGCCGGAATATCTGGTACAGCTCGAACGCAAAGGCCGATGGGCGGGGCGTTATCAAGTGTCGATGCATGAACAGGGGCCCGCAGACTGGGACGTGGCCCATTACTACATGTCGACGCATCCCAGCTCACCCTTCACCACCAACCTGATGGCGGCGCGCTCGAAGGGCGACGCGCGCTATTGCCTGCTCAACAACAAACTCCAGATTCACCACGGCGATGGAACGGCACAGCATCGCGTCTTGAAATCGGCCGCGGAGTTGGGCGCCGTGCTGCGCGACGAGTTCGATATCGCGCTGTCGGAGAATTGTGCGGCTGAAGTTGCGCATGTCGCGTTGAAGAAATGAGCTGCGCTCGCCCGCGGAGTGGTCGGTGGCGCGCCGAGTGTTAAGTGCGTTCAAGTTTCGGATACGGCGAACCCTCCTTATGACGAAACGTCTTTACTCCATCGGGGCCTACCTTCAACTCCAAGTCGATGTCCGGATAGGTGAGTTCGTCGCCTGGCGTGCGGTCTCCAACGACCAGAAAGGTGGCATCGTTGTCGGTCGCATTCAGAAAGTGGTGACCATCGCCAGTGCCCGCCGGGAATGCGATGCAGGTGCCAGGTCCGACCGTCTCGCGTCCCGCATCGGTGACGAGGACGAATTCACTCTCGATGATGTAAACGAATTCATCCTGTTTCGTGTGGGAGTGCCGGGCCGAAGATTGGCCGCCTGGCTCGACACGCACGAAGTTGATGCCGAAGTTTTTGAGGCCACCGTGATCGCCGAGACGCCTGTTCCATCGTTTGCGCTGGCTGTCACGAAATGGTGCCGGATATCCGGATGAATTGCTCTCCGGCAAGTCCGTCGGCCTGAATACCTTGGAACCCCTCGACATATGCATCCTCCTCGGCAGTCCACCAAATGGTGCCATGGCAGAGTCTTTGCCGCAAGGCGCTACACTACAGCGCGACGGTCTCCTACTTGAACGGCTTTCGACAAGCAAGATTGGTGCAACTGTTCAGGTCTCAAAGTGGCACAGCCCAGCCTGGCAAATGGTCAAACTGCAGAAAATCGTCAGGCCGGTTAAAGACAAAGAAGTGATGATATCCTTCGAAGCGAACGAATTCCTTGTGCGGTGCTGAGATGTCGACAAATATTGTTCCGCGAGCTCTATTGGAGTCTGCTGGTCCGCTGTGCCCTCGAAGAAGAAAATCGGGATATCGAAGTGCAACCCAAGGGACGGCAAGTCTACCGCACTTAGCTCCGCAAAGAGTTGGTCGCGTGAGAATTGAGCGCCGCGCGACAGTGCATCACGGTCCTCGGTGGTGAAGGCTGGATTGGGCGGGCGGGGGGTGAGACGAACAGGATCTCCGGTGCCGTCGACCAACTTGTCAGCCCATTCGCGGAGCTTCCGGACCTTTTCGCGGTCGAGGTAGGGAGACGGCCCAACTTCGCGCAGGGCCTGCAAGGCCTCCGCGTTCTGGCGCCGCTTGGCCTGCGCAAGCTGCCGTCGGTAATTGCATTCCTCGTTTCTTTGCTTGTTCACGAGTTGGCCAGTGCCAACATAGGCAGAGAATAGATCGGGACGTCGTTTGATCATGTGGACGGCCAAAACGGAACCCCACGAGTGTCCTACCAGGACAGCCTTGTCGCGCTGGAACTCACGATTAAGAAGATCTACAACTTCGATTCCGTCACTGACCATGCGATCGATAGTCAAAGCGCCACATCCGGCCTCGCCATTTTTGCTGAATGTACGACCGGCGCCACGCTGGTCCCAGTGGACGACTGTAAAGTGCTCCTCCCAGTGTCGCCATGCTTTCACGGCCGGTCGCGATGATCCGCCCGGTCCCCCGTGCAGGTAGAGTAGCGTCGGGCGGTCCTGCGCTACTCGGCCGATCTCGATCCACTGTTGGATGCCTCCGATTTGGACATACATTTCTGATGACTCTGCGATTTCATCTGACGGACACGGTCGCTGCCATGCGGTCCCAGTGCCTGCAGATTTTCCCGAAAATTGCGCCAAGCGTTTTGGCCAGCTCAAAGCAAGCAATTTCAAGGCGCGCGAGTTTTCCTGCTTGCCTGTTCCGGTCAGAACGGCCCCGATGCGACTCTTCCTTCAAAAGCGTTTACAGCCCTGATTTTTTCCGAAAGCCCAATTTCCCTGCTAAAAACCCCTGTTTCGGCGCCCATTTTTGGTTTTTTGTTCCATGCGCGCTAGTCTACTAAATCGTGTGGTAAAGGAGTAAACCATGCCGATGAACAAACCGCATCTCGAATTCCAGCGCGTCGACACCGATCAAGGCTGGGCAACGCCGGCCGGCTATCCGGAGGGGATCAAGCAGAAGATTCTGGCGAGCGACATTGACGAAACCCGAAAAATGGGAGGCCGCACCCGGCTATTGCGCTTCGACCCCGGCACCTACACGACTGTGCCGTTTGTGCATGACCATTGGGAAGAAGTGTATCTGATGTCCGGTGATCTCATCGTCGGGAACGATGCCCGGGGACAGGGTGGTGAATCGTTTGAGGCGCCGACCTATGCGTGCCGGCCCCCTGGCGCCTACCATGGGCCGTTCAAGTCGATCCGGGGATGCACACTGTTTGAGATCCACTATTACGATGAAAGCAAGAAATAGACGCCAGGAAATTGGGAAGAATTGGGAAGCTATTCCGTGACATTGCGTGACGCTGGTGCGCCCGACGAACGACGGGTTTTGATTGCGGGTGGCGGGCCGGTGGGCCTGCTGTGCGCTTGGCTGCTCGGACGCCGGGGCATTCCGGTGCTGCTGTTCGACGACAACGACGGCCTGCAGGACGACCCGCGCGCCGCCACCACGCATCCGGCAACGCTCGATCTCCTCGAAGAGGATGGTCTTGCCGACGACATGGCGCGTCTTGGCCTGGTAGCTCCCATATTCCAGTTCTGGGACCGCCCGAGCGCCTCGCTCGTTGCCGCGTTCGATCATGCCGTGCTCAAGAACGATACGCGTCATCCCTTCGTGGTGCAGTGCGAACAGTTCAAGACCGCCAAGCTGCTGCTGGAACGATTGCGCCGCATTGGCAATGTCGAGGTATGTTTCGGGCATGCGGTCATCGATGTCATGCAGACCGCACACACCGTCAGCGTCGACGTGCGTGGCCCCGACGGCACAACACGCCACACCGGCGGCTATCTCATCGGCGCCGATGGCGGCCGCTCGACGGTGCGCAAGCAATGCGGCATCGCGTTCGAGGGCTTCACCTGGCCGGAACGTTTTATCGTTTTTACGACGCCTTACGATTTCGAACTAAATCGCGGCTATTGCCCGCGCAGTTATTTCGCCGACCTGGGTTCCTGGTGCAATTGCTTCAAGGTGTCGGCCGATGGCCCACCGGGCCTGTGGCGCACCGTGTTCCCGACCGACCCGAACGAGCGGGAGGCCGATCTCACGAACGATACGGCCGTGCAGGCGCTGATGCAGAAGTTCTTCCCCTCAGCGGACCCTTACGAGGTGCTGCATCGCAATATTTATGTGACTCACCAGCGGGTTGCGGCGACCTTTCGCAAGGGACGCGCGCTGCTCGCCGGCGACGCTGCGCATGTCAATAATCCGATCGGCGGCATGGGTCTCAATGGCGGTATCCAGGACGGCGTGAACCTGTGCGAGAAGCTGACGTGTATCCTGCTCGATGATGCGCCCGAGCGCCTGCTCGATCTTTATGATTTGCAGCGCCGCACAGTTGCCATCGAGTTCGTGCAGGAGCAATCGATTGCCAACAAGAAGCGGTTGGAAGCAAGCGACCCCGACATGCGCAAACGCAATCTCGATGAGTTGCGGGCTATTGCGGCCGATCCGGAACGTTCCCGCCACTTCCTGTTGCGCACTGCCATGATCGAGAGCCAGCGCCGGGCTGCATCGGTCGAACTGGCGGAGAATTAGTTTTTTAGTTGACGCGTTTTATTCTGCGAACCGGAAGCCCACTTCGCCGGAAAATGCTATAGCTGCGGAGAAACGAATGAGCGCCCCCGACCCCTCGACGGCACCTCGCGTGCGGCCCTTTTTGTCGCAGGCCGCACGCTTTGCGAATGGTGCAGACACGCCGAGCGCGTTTCTCCAATCATGCCTCTCCGAACTTGACGCCCGCGAACCCAAAGTGGGCGCCTTCGTGACTTTAAGTCTTGATGCCGCACGTGCGGCCGCAGAACGGTCGACGGCGCGTTGGCGCTCCGGCACGCCGCAGTCGGCGATCGACGGCATGCCGATCGGAGTGAAGGATATCATCGAGACTGCCGACATGCCGACGGAGATGGGCTCGCCGCTGTTTGCGGGCTGGCGTTCGTATAAAGACGCGGCATGCGTTTCGGCGCTGCGCTCCGCCGGTGCCGTCATCGTCGGCAAGACCGTCACCACCGAATTCGCCGCTTCCGAGCCACGCGGTACGCGCAATCCCTGGAATCTTGACCACACACCCGGCGGCTCTTCGAGCGGTTCGGCCGCGGGCGTTGCCTGCGGCATGATCAGCGCCGGCCTTGGTACGCAGGTGATCGGATCGACCATCCGGCCGGCAAGCTATTGCGGCGTTTACGGGTTCAAGCCGACGGTCGGCGCGCTCAACCGGCAGGGTTGCCACGACTACCAGAGCCAGAGTTGTACCGGCGTGCTCGCGGCGACCCTCGAAGACACTTGGCAGGTTGCCTATGAGATCGCGTCGCGCGTTGGCGGTGACGCCGGACGCAACGGTTTGGCCGGGCCCGGCCAGCTTCCGACCGCAATGAAGCCCAAGCGTCTCGCCTTCCTCGAAACCCCCGGTTGGTCCGACGCAAGCGATGCAGCGAAGCTCAGGCTCGAAGGCGCGCTCGCACGCCTTGGCGCGGCCGGGGTCGAAATCCGCACGCGTGAAGACGACGAAGACGTGGCAGCGGTCGAAAGCGAGATCTCCGAGTCTTATGCGCTGTCAAACCGCATCAATTCGTGGGAAATGCGCTGGTTCATCCGCGGTTGCGTCGAGCGGGATGCCAGCAAGCTCAGCCGAACGATTTTGGAGCGTCACGCGCAAAGCGATGCAATGACGCTTACGGATTATCGCACGGGGCTCAAGGAGCGTGCGCGAATCCGCGCCGTTTACGCGGAATTGGCCGATTCCTGCGACGCCTGCGTGACGCTGTCGGCATCTGGCGCGGCGCCAATTGGCCTGCAGTCGACCGGGAGTCCACAATTTGCAGTGCCGTCTTCGCTGCTGGGTGTGCCGGCGCTGTCGCTGCCGTTATTTTTTCTCGACGGCATGCCGCTTGGCCTGCAGGTGCTCGGCTATGCCAACGAGGATGCCTCGACGTTTGCGACCGCGGCCTGGTTGAGGGATACGTTGAGCGAGGAACGGACGTAGGATGGGTAGAGGTAAAGCGCGTTCTTCACGCGCTTTACCGAAACCCATCATTCCACCGGTTGGCGAACCACGTTGATGGGTTTCGCAAAAAATGCGCGTGAAGAACGCGCATTTTTTGCTCCACCCATCCTACGAAAGCTGCTCCAGAGAGCAATCATGCCCACACGACTCAATTCAATTCTCGTCGCCATACTTCTCGTCGGTCTCGTCACGCTGACGCACCCCGTCCAGGCCCAGACCGTCGTCGATTTCTATCGTGGCCGAACCATCAGCCTGATCGTTGGCTATCCGCCGGGAGGCGCCAACGACATCTATGCGCGGCTCGCGGCGCGGCATATCGGCAAACATGTTCCGGGTATGCCCAATGTCGTGACACGCAACATGCCGGGTGCAGGCAGCCTGCTGGCGGCAAGCTTTGTCTTCAACAATGCCCCGAAAGACGGCACGACGCTGAGCCTGCTCGTGCCAACGCTGCCGATCGACGAAAAGCTCGAAAGCGCGGCTGCCAAATACAAGTCTTCGGGGTTCAACTGGATCGGGCGAATGGCGCCGTCGCCCAATGTCACCTTCATCATGAACCGATCCGAAGTGAAGACGATCAGCGATGCCTTCGGGAAGGCGGCGGTCCTCGGCGCAACGGGGCGCAGCGCGACCAATTCCATCTATCCGACCGTGCTCAACAATGTGCTCGGCACAAAATTCCGTATCGTCAACGGCTACGAAGGCGCGGCCGCGGCCATGATCGCGATGGAACGCGGCGAGGTCGATGGACATTCCTCAACCTATGACGTGCTCAAGGCCGTCCATCCGGATTGGATCGAAAAGCGTCAGGTCAATGTCGTGGTGCAATACACGCTTCGCCGCCATCCGGAATTGCCTGATGTCCCGACGTCGGTTGAACTCGCGCGTACCGATGAACATCGCGCCCTCCTTGCCGCCGTATCGAGCGCGTCGGAAATCGGTAAATTCCTTTTGACGACACCCGACGTGCCCGCCGACCGCGTCACCGCGCTGCGCCGGGCATTCGATGCCATGGTGCGGGATCCGGATTTCATCGCTGAGGCCCAAAAGCTGCGTATCGAACTCGGGGCCCTTGCCGGCGAGGAGTTGCAAAGGATCGTGCAGTCCGTGCAGGACCTGCCGGTCGGTCTCGTCGAGAAACTCAAAACCATGTATCCAAAGGGGTGATCTTAGCGAATGCCTGAATGAGAGCGTTTGGAGTCCCGCCTTTACGGCGGCTTCGCCGCGGGCGGCTCTTGCTTTATCACGAGCACCAAGAATCCGGAGAAGAAGAAAGAACCGCCGCGGCGAAGCGCCGTAAAGGCGGGACTCCGAACTGGGCGCGCCCTATTCCGGCGCCTTGATATATTTGACCATCGCGTCAAGAACCTCGGGCGTCTGGTTCATCATGGCGGCAAAGCGCTGTGCCACCTCCTGCGCCGTGATGTGATAGGTATCGATTTGCGCGGCTTTGACTTCGGCCTGGAATCGCGGGTCGGCGACGACGGCCGCCACCGCGTCCCGCAGTATCGCAACGCGATCAGCCGGTGTTCCGGGCCGCACCGCCAACGGCCTCCCGATGCCGAGCGGCGTGCCACGGATCAACATGAGCGACCGGCCGAGCGCGCTCGTAGCCAGGTCCTCGTCCACCGGCAGGTGATTGAGGCCGGGGACCGGCGCCCGGCTGCTGCGCACAAGTGGGCGGACCAAACCCTGTTCGGATGCAAGCCGTATGGTGGTGGCCATCGATGTCCAGGAATCGACCTCCCGGCGTTCGATCGCGAGACGGATGTCGGCATTGGCGGCGTAACCGGTAACCAGCTTGAATTTCGCGCCCGCAAATTCCGAAAGCAGAAGAGGGACGTCGTGGGCATTCGATCCGGGTCCCGTGGTGCCGGCGATCAGCTCGACCTTGGCGTTCTTAAGATCGGCAAACGTCCGGTAGGGCAGGCTGGGGTGGATTGCGAGTATCGCGCCTTCAGCGCCTGTCGATCCGAGCCACTCGAATTGCCGCACGTCGAAACGCACGGCCGGCATCTTCATGAGCTGCGCCATTGCGATCGGTGGATTGGCGGCAAGGATTGTCAGGCCGTCGGCTTCGGCAACGTTGAAAACCTGGTTCGTGGCATTGAGGTGGGCCGCGCCCGGCATCTGCCGCAACACGACAGTGGGATTTCCGGGGATGTGCCGTCCGAGGTGGCGGGTAACGATCTGCGCCGTGATCGACATGCTGCCGGTCACGCGCGAACCGACGACGACGGAAATGGTTTTGCCTTTGTAGAAGTCGGCCTGGGCGAGGGCAGGGGAAGATCCCGATAGAGCGATCAGCGGCCAAGCAAGAGCGAGCAGTCGTGCCGCATGTCTCATGATCTGCTCCCTGGCGTTGAAGCGTGGTCGCGATCCGTAGCCCGGATGGAGTGCAATAGCGCTTCGAAGGAGCGCAATTGCACATAATCCGGGGAAGGCTTCCCGGCGGAACCCGGATTGCGCAAGCAGCGCGCCTTCGACGCGCTGCTTCCTTCATCCAGGCTACAAGGCGTAGCTTACAGGGGCTTGACCGCAACCTTGCGGAACTTGACCACACCATCACCCCATTGCAGCGTGAAGTGGCCTTCTTCGTGGAATCCGCTCCTGACTTCGGCGGTCTTCGTCCCATTGAGCGCAAGGACCAATTGCCGGCCGTTGGCGGTGATTTCCATCGTGTTCCATTTGCCGGCGACCTTCAACTGCGGATTCGCTTCGGCAAAGCTCACGATCGCGCCGGTGCCGTAGGACGGATCAGGACGCGTGTCGAAGATGTTGAATTCGTAGCAGTCCCGGGCGTTGACCTTCTTCGGGTCCTTGCAGCGGACGAAGATCCCGCTGTTGGCTTTCTCGTCGGTCCAGAACTCGGCATAGATCATATGGTTTTTGTACGAATTCTTGGTGACCAGGTGTCCGCCGCCCTGTCCCGTCGACTTGTCGGCCACCATGGCGCCGTCCTCAACGCGCCAGTTGGCGGTTCCGATCCGATCCCAGCCATCCAAAGTTTTGCCATCGAAGAGCTGGGTCCAGCCGGGGCCGGTCTGGCCGAAGGCGGTCGGTGTCGACGTAACCGCCGTGATGGCGGCCAAACCCGCGATGGCCAAACCTGCGCTTAGAGCAAGTGTCCGATTGTGTTGCATTGTGGTGTCCTCCCAATGATTAGACGATGTCGTGTTGTAGGGATGTTGTGATTAACCAGGCGATTGAGGCACGGTCGGGTCTTGCACCTGCATTCTCCCGGCAGCGCTCAAACAGGCCTAAAGGAATTGTAGAGCCTTTCTGCTACGTCGGGAAGCTGGCCAAAGCTGCCGGCCGGCGGACGCGGACAAAAGTGCCCGGACAAGAAGAGCCGCGACGCGGGATTGGAAGCGGATCCGCCACATGGGCCCGCACTTTCGCCCGGTTCCAAAGGGCCAAAAAGCCGCTATTGTGGTCCCGGCTTTCTGACTCAATCTGGGCCGTCCCCAATTACGGGTGGAATTGCGAGGTCGTTCATGCGCTCTGGTTTAAGAATTTCGACACTGGTTATCGGATGTTGGCTCGCGAGCGGTCATCTGGCGGGTCTTCAGGCGCAACAAAGTGCCGCACCTGCCGATCTCTCGGCCCTCAAATCGCAGTACCAACGCCCGCCGGCCCGACCGATTGCGAACCGGGCCATGGTTGACCTCGGCCGCGAACTATTCTTCGAGACTAAGATTTCCGCATCGGGCAAGACCGCTTGCGCATCCTGCCACTTCCCCAACTTGGGCTGGGCGGTCGCGGAGGCGAAAAGCGTCAACGATTCCGGCAAGCTGACGTCGCGCAAGTCGCAGGCCTTGATCGGGATAGGGCATCAGGGGGCGGCTCTCATTGGCTGGGCCGGCAACAATCCCACGGTTGAAGCCCAGGCCAAGGGTTCGATCGCAACCGGTTCGATGTCGATGCGCGAAACACCGACGCCCGTGCCGGTCGCAGTCATCGAGCAGCGCATTCGAACCGATCCGTCCTATGTCGCTAAATTCAAGGCGGCGCTGCCTAACGGCACGATCGATATCGACTCGATCGCTCTGGCTATTGCGGAATTCGAACGCACGATCGAGCCCGAGACCGCACCGTTCGATCGCTGGATCACGGGCGACGAGGCGGCTATCTCGGACGCAGCCAAGCGTGGATTTGCGCTCCATAACGGCAAGGCTTTGTGCGTTGCCTGCCACCGCGGCTGGCGGTTTACCGATGATCAGTTCCATGACATCGGAACCACGACGACGGATCGCGGACGCGGCGCCGCTGTCAGCGACAATCCGCTGATGCAATTCGCCTTCAAGACCCCGACGTTACGCGACGTCGCGCTGCGCCCGCCCTACATGAACAACGGCACATTGGCGACGCTCGAAGACGTCGTGAAGCATTACGAGAAGGGCGGCATCGCGCGGCCGAGCCGCTCGCCGATGCTGCTGCCCATTCAATTGACCGACGCGGAGCGGCGCGATCTCGTGGCGTTCATGGAAACGCTGAGCGGAGCGACGAAGAAGTAGGTTGAGCTCTTGCGAAACTCATCAACACCTCGCGCACGGAGAGTTGATGGGTTTCGGTAAAGCGCCTGAAGAACGCACTTTACCTCTACCCATCCTACGGATCTCGCGCTAATCGGGGCGACGAAGAAGTGAAATAACTATCTTATGGTCGGATGAGGACAGGATGAAACACGCCCCTGCCGTATGGGCGATCGCGGCCACCTTCGCACTGTCCTTCGCCGCTTTGTCGTTTACGGTGCTATCCTCGACGCATCATGCCGCTGCCCAGGACACCTTCTACCGAGGCAAGACCGTCACCATCGTGGTCGGTTATTCGGCCGGCGGTGGCTACGATCAATATGCCCGGCTGGTGGCGCGGCACATCGGACGCCACGTCCCGGGCAATCCAAATTTCATCGTCCAGAACATGCCGGGCGCGGCTAGCCTCACCTCAGTCCGGCATCTCGACGCCAACGCGGCGCGCGACGGCACCGTGATCACCATGTTCGATCCGGGTTTGATTCTGGAGTCCTTCGCGTCGACCGACGCGAACCGGACGAATTTTACGAACTACCAGTGGATCGGCGCGCTCCTGCGCGACATCCGTATCTGTTATGCCTCGGTGGCGAGTGGCGTGCGGACCTTCGATGACATGATGAACCGCAAGGAGTTCCTGATCGGCAATACGGCGCGCGGCTCCAACGCCTATGTGAACGGCGCCATCCTGCGCAAGGTGTTCCGCGCCCCGGTGCGGCAGATTTCCGGCTATCCAGGCAGCAATGAGCAGCGGCTCGCGGTTGAACGTGGCGAACTCGAAGGCAATTGCGGGTCCTGGAGCGCCATCCCGCACGATTGGATCGTGAACAACCGCATTAATGCCCTGCTGCGCTTTTCGCCCAAGCGCCCGCCCGACATGCCGGCGAGTGTTCCCTATGTGCTGGAACTCGCCAAGACGCAGGAGCAGAAGGATCTTCTGCCCATTCTCAATGGACCCGGCGAACTCGGCCGCCCCTTCATCGTTGCGAGACAAGTTCCGGGCGAGCGTGTCAAGATGCTGCGCCAGGGGTTCGATGCTATGTTGAAGGATCAGGCGTTCCTTGGCGAAGCGCAAAGGCAGAATCTGCCGCTTGACCCGGTGACCGGCGAAGAAGCCGAAGCTGTGATTGCGACGATTTATTCCGCATCGCCCGCTATGGCGCGGAAGGCCAAGGAAGTGCTGGATTGATCTGTTCGATTGATCTCTGGGATGGACCGCAAAATGAGCGATTTTCGAAGTTTCAAGACCGCAAAGCGATTGCCCGCCAAGCCGATGGCTCCTGTTGTTGATCCGGCCGGCTGGGAGCCGGATGCGCTGCGGGATGTGGCGGGGTGGAGCTATTGCATCACGGACGACGACGCGGATGATCTTGGCGCCGGCGTTAACGCGGTGCGGCGCCAGGGCGTCGCCCTCGTCGACATCGCACGGGAGCACTTTCCGCTGCAGAGGTTCGGAAGTGTTTTATCCGACGTACGCCGCGAATTGATGGACGGCCGCGGCATCGTCATGATGCGGAATTTCCCGCTCGATCGTTTCGACCGCGAGGAAGCGGCAATTGCTTATATCGGGCTTGGTTGCTGGCTCGGCCAGACCATGTCGCAGAACAGATTCGGCCATATCCTTGGGCATGTGAAAGATCTCGGCGGCGATTACGCCGATCCGCTGACGCGCGGCTACATGACGCGCGCCGAAATGCGTTTTCACACGGATGCCTGCGATTATGTGGGCTTGCTCTGCCGGCAGGCTTCCAAGAGGGGCGGTGCGAGCCGGATCGCAAGTTCGGTGACCGTCTATAATCGCATGCTTGAGACGAGGCCCGACCTCGTGAAGGTGTTGACGGAGGATTTCTACCGCTCGCGCAGCGGCGAGGCGAGCGCGGGCGATTTGCCTTTTTTCAAGCAGCCGATCTTTTCGTTCACGGACGGCTATTTCAGCGCAACCGGCGTCGGCGCCGTCATAGACAAGGCGCAGCAGCTTGAGGGCGTGCCGAAATTCACCAGCCTGCAAAAGGAAGCGGTCGAGGTCTACCGGCAGACCGTCGAGGACAGCGCGCTCGATATCGATTTTCAACGCGGTGACATCCAGTTTCTCAACAATTTCGTCATGCTGCATACGCGCCGGGAATACGAGGACTGGCCGCAGGATGAGCGCAAGCGCCATCTGCTGCGGCTCTGGCTTTACGATCCGGCCGGCCGCATTATTCCGGCGGAACAGCGTGCCGGCCGCTTCGGCAGCGGGGTCAACGTCAAGGGGGTCGGGCGGGTTGCACCGCTCGATGTCGATGCGGCAGCTTAACGATGAGCGACGACATCGTTCTTTACGCGACCGACCAGAAGGTCGGCCTCGTCACGCTCAATCGTCCCGACAAGCTCAACGCGTTGACGATGGACATGCGGCTTGCGGTCGAGCGCGTGCTCAAACAGGCCGACGCTGATCCCGCAACGAGTGTCATCGTGCTGCGTGCGGCCGGTCGAAGTTTTTGCGTCGGCTTCGATGTCGGTGGCGGGCATGGGCCCCAGCCGTGGCGCCATGACGCGCTCAAATATCACGAACGTTTGGCAACCAGTTTCCGTTGCCTGATGACGCCTTGGACACTGCGCAAGCCGGTGATTGCGTCGGTGCAGGGACATGCGCTCGGCGGCGGCTGCGAACTCGCCATGTTTTGCGATCTCACCATCGCGGCTGAGGGAACACTGTTCGGCGAGCCCGAGATCCTGTTTTCACAAGTCGGCCCCGCGGTTCTCATGCCGTTCATCATCGGGCACAAGCGGGCGCGAGAACTCATTTATTTTGGCGACAAGATCGATGCCAAGCGGGCGCTGGAAATCGGCATGATCAATCGTGTGGTGCCGGCCGAGGAACTCGATGTCGCGACCATGAAATATGCGCATCGGCTCGCGCTTGTCGCGCCGGAAGCGCTCGCTGCCGCCAAACTGGCCGTCAACCGCGGGCTGGACGCGGCAGGTTTCCGCAACGCGCTCAACGCCGGCCTCGACGTGCTGGCGCCACTATACGCCGCGACCACGCAAGTCGGCGCGCAGTTCGATGAGATCAAGGGCAAGCAGGGCCTGAAGGCTGCGCTGGCCTGGCGCAAGGCGCAGTTCGAGGAGTGAGGTGCCCGGGGCCTTGCCGCGGCCTCCACCTCTCCCCGCTCTTCTGCGGGGAGAGGTCGACCGCTTCGCTCTTCGCGAAGCGGCCGGTGAGGGGCGGCCACAAGCTCGGTCACGGCGTGTTGCTGCCCCTCATCCCAACCTTCTCCCCGCAGAAGAGCGGGGAGAAGGGGCGCACCGAGTCTGTCGCGCGTTCGGCATTCAAAACGAGCGCCGCGGGACTACGAACCGCCGCTCGCCCGCGCCGCTTTGCGCGCCTGCTTCACCGGCGAAAGCACGGGCTCGAGATTGAACAGCCGTTGCGCATTGCCGCCGAGGATATTGCGTTTGGCACTTTCGTCGAGGAACGCCAGGTCGAAGATCGTGCTCGGCAGGTCCATGTCCCAATGCGGATAGTCGGACGAATAGCACAGCTGGGTCTCTGCCTTTATCATCTCGAAGGTGACTTCGAGCGCCTTCCTATTGTCGACCATTTCCATCGGCTGGGATGAGAAATACATCTCGCGCATATAGTCTGAGGGCTTGCGCTTGAGCAGCGGCGCGTCTGACGTACGCATCATGAATTCGTTGTCGAAGCGCTGCATCAGGAACGGCACCCAGGCCAGGCCGCTTTCGATCCACAGCGTCTTGAGCTTGGGAAACCTTTCCGGCATGCCGTTCACGAGCCAATTGGCCATGTGGACCATGTTGCTCCAGGTGAAGCCGAGCGCATGCACCGCCATGAAGCGGTTGGCCAAGGCCTGGCTTTGCTCGGACCAATGGAAGCCGGCATGGAAGCCAAGCGGCAGGTTGCGCTCCTGCAGTGCCGCATAGGTTTTCATGTAGGAATTTTCATAGTTCCGGCAGTAATGCGTCGACGTCACCATGAAGCCGACGACGCCTTTGCGGTGGCCGAATTTCTGCACGGTGTCGTAGCACGCATCCGGGTCGTTGAACGGGAGATAAAGCATCGACTTGATGCGCGGCGCGGAATCGAGAATGGTATCGCAGAGCCAGGAATTGTAGGCATGGGCCAATTCGAGTTCGACTTCAAAGCGTGGGCAATTCGCCAGATTGAGCATGGGCGTCGGAAACAGGATCGCCATGTCGACGCCAAGCGAATCCATCCAGCGTTCCGCCAGTGTGATGTCGCGATGGGGCGTTGGCGGCACCTTTTCGGTCATGCGCTTGGGATAGCGCGTGATACGCCCCGTCAGTTCCTGGTACGAGCCATTTTCCGACGTGATGCCGCCGCGCGACATGCCCTGGAACTTCGCCTCCTCGCGGATCACCGGGTTGCGGATGTAGCTTACGATTTCCGCAAATGACTCGGTCTCGTAGTGGTGCGAGTCGACATCGACCATGAAGAAATCCTCATAGCGTCGCTCGATCGCCTGCTCGACGGCGTTCTTCAAAAGAGTCCGGGTATCGTAGGGTTCGGCGGAGAGGTCGCGGACGTTTTTGCTCAACTCGTTCATGGGCGTCTCTCAGTCCTTTTTTTGCAATCTCGTTTGCAATCTCGTTCGATGTCAGACCGCGACGTAGATGGTGCCGTCGCGCTTGATCACATCGTATTTCTTGAGCCGGACCGTCTGGTCGCCGACATGGCATCCGTTGGAGAGATGAAACTCATAGCCGTGCCAGGGGCAGACGATATGGAGGTCGTCCTCGTCATAGGCTTGTCCGAGATATACGCCGCCCTCGCCGATGAGGTCCTGGACCTGCGGCAATCGCACGCCTTCGCAAACCGGACCACCCTGATGCGGACACCGGTTGCGGTAGGCGTAGTATTGGTCTTTGTGGCGGATCACGCCGATTTCGACCCTGCCCGCCGTCACCACCATCACGCCGCCATCGACGAGATCGCCTTCACGGCAAATCAGTATTTCAGCCATCGTATTGCGCTTTCGTTTTCGTTACCGATCGTCGTTCGTAGTTCCGCGTTTACGCGGCCTTCAAAGAACCGCCCGCGGCGAAGCGGCCGTAAAGGCGGAACTACAAACCTTACTTCCATTCATCGAGTTCAGGCATAGCAAAATCTTCCCAGCCCGGCACATCGGCGACTTCCGAGAACGGTTTGCCGAACGGCCGGGTTGCATCGATGCCGATACAAGAGGCCGTGCGCATCGGGCGCGCAACGGTTGGGTCGTCGATGGAAGGGTCGGAAGGCCCGGACGGGATGCGGTCGACGATGATCGTGTCCAATTGCGGCTGGGTGCGGAACGCCATGGCCCATTCGACCTCCGCCGAACTGTGCACGTCGATGTCGGGCTCGACCACGATCGTCCATTTAGGCCGGATGTTGCTCGCCATGGCGGCAAGGATCACCTGGCGTGCCTCGCCGGCGAAACGCGGCTGCATCGAAATCACGACATAGAACGACACGCCGGCCGATGCGCGCACCGAGACGTCGACGATGGTCGGAAACTGGTTCTTGAGCGCCCTGAGGAATGAGGCTTCGAACGGGATCTGCTTGAGGATGTGGTTGTCGGTCACCGGCTTGCCGGTCAACAGGCCCTGGAAGATGGGGTTGCGGCGATGCGTGATGGTCGTGATTTTTCCAACCGGCTTCATGGAAGCCGGCGTGTAATAGCCGGTATATTCGCCGAGGGGTCCTTCCATGACGGTCTTGTCCATGTCGACTTCGAATTCGATCACGACCTCGGCCGTTGCCGGAACTTCGATGTCGCAGGTCTTGGCTCGCACGAGTTCGACGGGTGCGCCACGCAATCCGCCCGCAATGCCCCAGTCGTTGGTGGTGTCGGGAACCTGCACCTGACACGTATAGGCGAGCACCGGGTCGACCCCGATGACGAGCGCTGCCTTGGGCGTCACGCCCATCTTCTGGCACTTCGCGAGGTTTTTGCCGAAGCGATGATTGGGCTGCGCCGAGAACGAGAAGGTGTCCTTGCCGAGGATCAGGAAGCGATAGTGGCCG
>DATGVJ010000413.1:0-10248 GCA_035300505.1 Xanthobacteraceae bacterium | reverse complement strand
GCGCAATTTTTCTGCGGACACGGTGTTTTTGCTTTCCCGGTCCTCGATCAGCATGAGGATCTGCATATCACGTGCGGCACATCCCCGCATGAATGAGCCGGCAGTAGCCGTCGTGGTCAAAGTAACCACAATGACCGCCGCGAGCGACCATCGGATACGATGCTGAATTGGAGTTTTCGGCATGGTGGCTCTTCCTATTTGCGAACGCATTTTGGGCATGGCCGGCTGAGCCATCCATGCTCAGCTGGCCAGAAATCCGACATGGACTTAGTTGTCGCCGGTCCCGAACGGTAAATTTCCGGTTGCGTGCTGGAAATACGACGGCTCAGGAATCCGCTGACTCTTCTGGGCTTTCGTTTTGGGAGTCGTAGTAAACTCCGAGGAGTACATTGCCTCGGAAGCCTGCTGGTTCTTCGGAGCCGCAATTGTTGCGGAAGCGGTGCTGAGAAGAATGGCCGCCGTGGTTGTCATGAAAGCGATCTTGGTGAACATGGTGTGTCTCCTGTTTGTGTTGCTGCTCCCACTGTCTTGGCGTTTGCAAGGAGACCCTAGTTCCTTTCCAACAGTACGAATGTGAGGTGCCTCACCTCGGAATACGAAATCCTTTTCGAGAAAAGGGCTGGATGCTGGCTGCAATTGTCATTTTGCAGATTGTACCTCGTTATTGCAGGTGCCGGCTCGCTTCAGTCGACCTTTCAACTACCGAGTAAGCAGGGTATCGCACTGCAACATTATTCCCCTGTGTTAGTCCGCTCTGGGTCAATAAGAGAAGTGCTCATGATGAGCATTTCTAGTCCGCTGTACCCTAAGAAAGCCGACCAAGGAATTGGGGCCAGTGTTTCGCCGGACGACTTGTCCCAAGGCGCTTTGGTCTGAAGCAGCCGGCGAAGTTGGTCGGTTGGCGACGAGGGCCGATCCAACAATGCGTGAAGTTTGGCGAACGCGCCGGGATCGACCGCGAAGTTTGGATAAGGTCATGGAACGCGTAAGGACGTGGCCGGAAGCTCGCCGGAGAGACGTGGTCGACGTGCTGGAGGTCATGGAACAATCCGGAACGGCGGTTTACATGCTGACCGACGACGAGCGTGCCGCGGTCCAGATCGGCCTGGATCAGGCGAACCGCGGCGAGTTCATTTCTGATTCCGAGATGGAGGCTTTCTGGCGGCGCAATCGCGCATGAAGCTTGCGATTCACGCCAACTGCGCAGGCCGACATCGCACATGTCTATGAAAATATCGCGGCGGACCATCCCGCAGCCGCGCGACGCGTCGCCCGGCTTTCACTTTGGCGATGGCAATCCCGGATTTCGCTCTCGGCGCGCCAATCCCTGCATCCGGGCTACGGCCGAATGTCTGGTAACAGTTGCGTTGCCGTCTTCAACGAGCGCGTGAATATCGCCGCGCATGCGCACGCAGAAGATCGCACAAGATCGCACAGGATCGCACACGGCATTTGTTTGACTGTGCTTTGCTGATTGAGTATTGGCGAAATGCTCATGTCGAATTGCGCCCGCAGCCAGCAGGGCGATTTTATGTTTTGATCAATGTCGCGGTTTTGGCACGGACATATCCGGCTTTCCATCGTTGCACCCGCCCCCTCCAGCGCCCTCGTTTGCAGCCAAAGATAGATTTTCGAGCCACGCTCGACCGATGATTTGCTTTGGGCGGGGGTGGCGCCAGACGAAGCCGGGTATTTTGGCCAAAACGAAGCCAAATTTCTTGGGTTCCGCGGGCAGGGCCGCCACAACCGCCCCGGATTGCGATCCTGTCGCGCTTGCAGCGCGGCAATCCCTCCATCCGGGCTACGAACCTCCATACTCCGGTGTCCACACCCGAACCTCCACGGCCACCGCCGCAATCCTGCGTCACCAACCCGCCTTGAAGCCTTAACCCACCCGGATTATGCTCCCCCCATCGATTTCAAGAAGATACCCCGGCCGTTCATCAGAAATTCGTCCGGCCTGTGAATGCGTTAGGTTCAACCCCCGAGAGGAAACTCCCATGGATATGAGACGCACCTTGCTTGCCTCGGCAGCGGCTTTGGCAACGATTGTCTGCAGCGCCGCAATCGCGAATGCGCAATCGGCCCTGACCGGCCAGGTCTCTTCCGCCGAGGAAGGCAACATGGAAGGCGTTGTGGTCACCGCCAAGAAGGACGGCTCGACCATCGCGATCAGCGTCGTGACCGACGCGCAGGGGCGCTTTGCGTTCCCGGCCAACCGGCTCGACGCCGGCAAGTATACGATCAAGGCGCGCGCGGCTGGCTATGAACTCCCCGGCGCCAACAATGCCGAAGTGACGGCCGGCCAGGAGGCCAAGGCCCAGCTGAAGATGACCAAGGTGAAAAACCTCGCCAATGCGCTCACCAATGCGGAATGGCTGGCGAGCATGCCCGGCACCGACGAGCAGAAGAAGTTCCTGCTCAACTGCACGGGCTGCCACACGCTCGACCGCATCGTGAAGTCGTCGCACAATGCCGACGAGTTCCTCGACATATTCGGGCGCATGGGCACCTATTACCCGGGCAGCACACCGATGCATCCGCAGAAGCTCGTCGACTTCGTGCGCGATCGCGATCGCGGCAATGCCCGCCCGGTCGCGGAATGGCTCTCGACGATCAACCTGAGCCAGCGCGATACCTGGAACTACGAACTCAAAACCCTGCCGCGGCTCACCGGCAAGTCCACCAAGGTCGTGATCACCGAATACGATCTGCCGGAAACCCGTATTCAGCCGCATGACGTGATGATGGATCGCGCCGGCAACGTCTGGTACTCCGACTTCGGCCAGATGTTCCTCGGCAAGATGGACGCCACGACCGGCAAGGTGACGCAATATCCAATTCCCGTCGTCAAGCCCGGCTATTCGCAAGGCACGCTCAATCTCGAAATCGATGCCGACGACAATCCGTGGGTCGGCGTGATGTATCAGAGCGCCATCGCCAAGTTCGACAAGAAGACCGAAAAGTTCACGATGTGGCAGACGCCCAAGGAGTGGGATACGTCGGGCGGCCAGCTTGGTCATCTTGCCGTAACCGGTACCCCGACCGACAACAAGGTGTGGATCAAGAACTCCGACGGCACCAACATCTATCGTCTCGATCTCACCACCAACAAGTTCGAGAATTTCGGCGCGCCGAAGGATCCGCGCACGGGCCGGCGCATCGGCACCTACGGCATCCATTCGGACACCGAGAACAACGCCTACCTGCTCGATTTCTCGGCCGGCAACATTGTCAAGATCGACGCCAAGACCAAGCAGGAGACGGTGTTCCTGACGCCGACCCCGAACTCGACGCCGCGCCGCGGCCGCGTCGACTCGGAAGGCCGACTCTGGTTCGCAGCCTATCGCGGCATGGCGATCGGCATGCTCGATCCGAAGGAAGGCAAGATCAAGGAATGGAAAGTGCCGTCGCCCTGGAGTTCGCCGTACGACGCCATGGCGGGCAAGGACGGTTCGGCCTGGACCGGCTCGATGCTCAACGACCGCGTGTCGCGTCTCGACGTCAAGTCGGGTGAGTACATCGAATATCAATTGCCGCGGCCGACCAACATCCGCCGCGTCTATATCGATGATCGCACCAACCCCGGCGCGCTCTGGGTCGGCAGCAATCACAATGGGACGATCGTGAAGGTCGAGCCGATTTTGAATTAAGCGTCGTCTTGTAGGATGGGTAGAGGCAAATGCGCGCTCTTTCTCGCGCGCTTTGCCGAAACCCATCATCTCGCAGCCCGATGGAATGATGGGTTTCGCAAAAAAAGGCGCGTAAAGACGCGTTTTTTTTGCTCTACCCATCCTACGCGCGGCGGCGCTCTTTCTTTGCGCCATGGCGCCTCCGAGGGTGTACCGGAATTGATCGACGGTGCAGGCGCCAGGGCTATTGCGCCCGACGACATCGTCCGATGCCGATTGCGCCAATGGCCCGCCGCATGGCAAACTTGGCCAAAAATTCGCAAACCAAAACCGTTTCACAGTTCACCAGGGAGGCAATTATGCGCAGGGATCATCGGCGCCTGATGGCGACGCTTGCATTCGTCGGCGGCGCCGTTCTCGCCACGCCGGCATGGACGCAATCGACTAATCTCACCGTCGAGGTCTTGTCCTCGCGGCCGGAACTCGTGACAGGCGGCGATGCGCTGGTGCACATCGGTGCCGCGGAGGCCCCAAAGGTAAGCGTCGGAACCACTGACGTGTCCGGCATCTTCAAGTCCGACCAGAAGGGCGGTTGGGTGGGATTGGTTGCCGGTCTCAAGGACGGTCCCAATCAATTGGTCGCAACAGCATCCGGCAAAGAGGCCAAGCTCACGCTCGTCAATCATCCGCTCAATGGCTCACTCATTGCCGGCCCGCAGCAGCAGCCCTTTGTTTGCGAGAATGAATCGCATGGCTTGGCATCGCCGACGGACGCCTCCTGCGCCGCCCCAGCGATCGTCAAATATTATTATCGTAACCGGGCGGGAGCCTGGCGTCCGTTCGATCCTAACGCGGCGCGGCCGAATGACATCGGCATGACCAAGACCTCGGAGGGCCAAGAGGTGCCGCTGATCGTTCGCCAGGAGAAGGGCGTGATCAATCGCTCGGCTTACCTGATCAACATTTTGCACGATCCGGCGGTTGGGCCCATGCCGCCGCCGTTTACGCGGACGACGGCGTTCGGTTGGAACGGCAAATTGATCTACAGCTTCGGCGGCGGCGTGCAGGCCAATTACCACATGGGCCGCAACCTCGGCATGATGACCGGCACCGACGGCAAGTTCTTCCTCGAAGATCTCGGCGGCGGCTTTCTCGATTTCTTCGTCACCCGCGGTTACGCGGTTGCGACCGGTTCGCTCAACGTGATGGGCAGCAACAACGACGACGTGAAATCGGCCGAGACGGTTTCCAAGATCAAAGAGCGCTTCATCGAGCAGTATGGCAAGCCCATCTTCACGATCGGCCATGGTGCCTCCGGCGGGTCGATGCAGCAGCATCTCATTGCCAATGCCTACCCGGGCCTGCTCGACGGCATCTTTCCGGCGAGAAGTTATCCGGACGTGATGAGCTTCCTGCAGCCGCTCTACGATTGCGAACTCGTGGCCCAGGTCGTCGACAAGTCGGCCAACAAATGGACGGTGGAGCAGAAGGGCGCGGTCGCCGGCAAATACTGGGGTTATTGCGTCAGCAACGGCACGCGCTATCCGAACGCCCGGCCTGACAATTGCGATGCCTCGGTCAAGGACGAAGTGGCCAACGACCCCGCGCTCAAGGCCAAAGGCGTGCGCTGCACGTTCCAGGACAATCTCGTCAATATTTTCGGCACCGATCCCGCCACGGGATTTGCGCGCAATCCGTTTGACAATGTCGGCGTGCAATACGGCTTGCAGGCGCTCAACGACGGCAAGATCAGCTTCGACCAATTCATCGAAGTGAACAGCAAGATCGGCGGCCTCGACATCAACGGCAAGGTCATGGGCAAGCGCATGGTTGGTGACCCAATTGCCCTTCGGCGTGCCTACGAGACCGGCCGAGTCAATGTGGGCGACGGAGGGCTCGCTTCAACAGCGATCATCGATGTCCGCTCCTATGCGGACGGCGCCCCGCCGGCGCCGTTCGATGCGCTCAAGGATGTCGACGTGCATGACGGGTACCACAGCGCCGTGATGCGCGCGCGGCTCATTAAGGCCAACGGCAACGCCGCCAGCCACGTGATGCTCACCGCACCGACACTCGGCCGTGTGCAAACAGATACGCGCACCACCGGCTCGCCCTTGACCAAGATGTCGGGCGACGCGCTCGTCATGATGGACAAATGGCTGACCGCTGTGACGAACGACGGATCCAATACGCCTTTGGCGAAGAAGATCGCGGCGCATCGGCCCGCCGATCTGGTCGATGCGTGCTATCCGACGGTGGCGGGGCCTTTTGTGGGCGCGGTGGAGAAAGTCACCGACATGGAGCGCTGCAAGAAGCTCTTCCCGTTCGCGGGGGATGCGCGTCTGGCCGCGGGTGCGCCGCCGTCGAACGACGTGTTCAAATGCGCGGTCAAGCCGGTCGATCCCGCGGATTACAAGCCCGCGCTAACGGCCGAGCAGCTGGCGCGCGTGCGCGAAGTATTTCCCGAAGGCGTGTGTGACTACCGCAAGCCCGGAGCAGAACAGGCGCGCCTTGCCGGCACCTGGGTGGTGTTCAAGGGCAATGGTGAGTACACGGCGCTTGAGCCAAGGCGGTAACGAGGGAGCCGTGATGATTGTCGTAGCCTGGGTTGAGGAATGACGCGTTCTTCACGCGTCATGACGAAACCCAGGGGCGGTCTACCCGCTGCGTGGATGTTCCCGGGTTCGCGTGAAGAACGCTCAACCCGGGCTACGAACTCAACCCCAGGCACGATATCGTAACGATCCCTTGGGACAATGGACGAGCCTGGTGCAAATCAGGTTCAATCCCGGGGTGCGGAATTGATGTCAATCCGGCGGGCAGCATCCAGCCGGCACAATTGCAAGATGCGTTACGTTGGGAGCAAAATATGTGGGCGCAAAGAACGGCTGGTGGTTTGAGGATCGGCATCGCTGCATCGGTCTGCCTGCTTACGGTCACCCTTGCGGCTGGGCTTTCGGCGCGTGCGCAGAACGACACAACGGGTCTCACCGGCGGGGACCGGATGGATGATGTCATCATGGCGCGCCAGCTCCTGATGGAGGGCATGGAAGAGGACATGATGGTGGTCGAACTGTCGGTCGAGGGCAAAGACTTCAAGCTTCCCGACCTGCAGGGCCGTGCCTACAGCATGAACCGCCTGCTCACGGCTTTTCCGCATCTTTTCCCGCCGCAGACCAAGCCGCCGACCGACGGTTCGCCGAGCCCGACCTCGGCCTCTCCGGCGGTTTGGGAAAATTTCGATGACTTCTACGCTAAGGTCATGGCAGCGGCGATGACGGCCTTCGAGGCCGGGCAGGCCGAGGATGGGAATAAATTCAAGGAGAAGGTGAAGGAGTTGCGTGCCCAGTGCGATAGTTGCCATGCCCAATACATGAAGGTCGACCCGCCAAGTCCGCCGTAGAGGTAAAACGCGCTCTTTCTTGCGCGTTTTGCCGAAACCCATCGTCGAAACATGCGGAAGGCTTTGATGGGTTTCGTCGAAAAAAGACGCGTGAAGAACGCGTTTTTTTTCGGCTCTACCCATCTTACGCCGTAACCCACCCCACCCAGCGGCGATGTGGCGTGTTGACGCGGCGCGGGTTGGTCGCGCAATATTGCACGCACGAACAAGTCAAAAATTCTGGCCGGAAGTCGCGAGGCCGGTGGGAGGTAACTTGAAACCAGTTTCCAAAACCGCATTGCTTGCTGCCCTTATTGCGGCGGCGGGCGTCACCGGGGCCCCGGTCCAGGCTTGGGCCCAGGCCTGGGGCCCGGTCGTGGAGGTCAAGACGATCGATCCGATCATTCGCACGGCGGCCGAAGTCATGGGCATGGTCCGCACCCGGGCGCTGGTCATCGGACAGGTCAACCTGCCGGAATATGCCGGCAACGGCACGATGATCGACCTCGAGGCCGCGAGCCGCGGTCAGTCGGTCGAGGTGAGCCGGTATAACTACGCGGTGTCGATCCATGGCGCTGCCAGCCGGCTCGACTATGAAGGTCCCGCGACGCCGCGGACGATCAGGGTCGTCAAAGTCAATCGCGCCTGGGATGAGACCTGGAGCGCGGACAAGACCAAGCTCAGCACATCGCCGTCCAGCAATGCGGCGTATCGCGCCCAGATGATGTGGCTGCAGCCGCACGCATTCATGCATGCGGCGTCCTTTGCGTCCGGAAAAAAGTGTCTCGACGGCAAGGCCTGCACGCCGCCGTTAAAGATAGGGACCGAGGGCGGCAAGACCGTGATTGAAATTGAGGTCAATGGGCAGGCATACAAGGCTACTTTGGGCGCCGACAAACGGCCCGAGCGGATCGAAGCCATGGTCGCGCAGCCCGGTGGTGCTTCTAAGAAGGTCGTGGCAACTTTTGTGGACTATCGTACGGGCGAGAAACCTGACGCGGGCTTCGGCCTTGCTGAAGGCAAGAACGCGCTCGACAAGTTTCATTCCGGCACCTATTGGCCCTCGCGTTTGAGTCACGAGGTTGATGGGGTCAAGGTGTTGGATCTCACCCTTACGGAAGGATGGGCCAATCCGTATCAGGTCTTTCCGGATCCGGAGCTTCTGGCCAAAGGGCAGTAACGTGTATCAATGACGCGAAGCTCAAACGTATCGATGGCTGAAATTTTCGCGATTGGGAGGAAATGCATGCGTAGGACTTTGATCGCCGCCTCGCTGGCGGTTCTCGGCTTAGGTCTCGTAGGTTTGGGGCTCGGCACGGCGACGTACGCGCATCACGCCGTTCAGGCGCAGTTCGACGTCACAAAGAATGTGATCGTCGAGGGGACACTCAAGAGGGTCGATTGGCAGAACCCGCATTCGTGGTTTCATTTCGACGTCAAGAAAGAAGACGGCTCGACCGTCGTATGGTCGTTCGAAACCGTTGGCCCCAATGGACTGCGCCGGCTCGGGATCAGCGATCGGCGGCTGTTCAAGGTCGGCGACAGCTACAAGATCGACATGCATCCAGACCGGTCCGGCAAGAATCTCGGTTTTGTGAACTCGTTCACCTTCCCGGACGGCAAGTTCATCAAGGTTGGATTCCCGGATGAAGAAGGCGGCGAGCCGCCGCGCCAGTAAGCCCTCAACAAGGTCTATCAACTCCGTGAGGAGGCTTTCATGAAAATCTCACATTCCTGCCTTGCCACCCTTGGAGCCGCAGCCCTCGCGGCTGTCCTCGGTGTATCGGGCGTGACGCTTGCGCAGCAACAACAGCAGCGTCCGGACTTCAACGGCATCTGGGGCGGCGGTGTCGCGCAACTCACGCCCAACACCTGCAAGCAGACGATCGATGCGTTTCCGCAGGAGTCCGAACGCTTCCGTGCGGGCGGCGCCAAGGGCGGCTTGAAATACATTACCTTCGAGCAGGATTGTTCGATCCAGAATCGCGGGCGGGTGAATAAGCCACAATACAAGCCACAATATTGGGAACGCGTTCGCATGAGCGACTACTACGCAAATGCGGGCGGGCAATACATGGAATATGCCGATCCCGAATGGCAGAACCTGCCGCGCGGCGTGCCACGGCTCGGGCCGCCTAACAAGATCGTGCAGACCGCCAACGAGATGGTGTTTCTGTACGAGAACCAGAACCAGTTTCGCGTCGTCCCAACCGATTGCCGCGAGCACGATCCGGTCCTCAAATACGATCAAAGCTACAATGGGCTCCCGGTCGGCTGCTGGGACAACGACACGATGGTCGTGACCTCCATGGGGTTCACGGACAAGACCTGGCTGCATTGGAGCGGATACTTCCACAGCAACGAGATGGTCGTCGTTGAGCGGCTCAAGCGTGAAGGCGATGTGCTCGTCTACGACGTCACGGTGGAAGACCCCGTGATGTTGCTCGAACCGTGGGTCATGAACACGATCCGGATCAATATCAACAAGAACCCCGGCGCCCAGCTCATGCAGGACGTGCCCTATAACGACAAATCGCTGGGCAACCTCGTCGACCCGAACTATCGCGGGTGATGGGCCATCTCACGAGCCCGTAGGATGGGTAGAGCAAAAAAGCGCGTTCTTCACGCGCATTTTTGCGAAACCCATCAACCCCGTCGCGCGGTCCGAGATGATGGGTTTCGTCAAAACGCGTAAAGAAAGAACGCGTTTTGTCTCTACCCATCCTACGCAGAAACCCAGCCGTGAGATTTACCGACACAAAAAGCGGCTACGGCTGGATCTCGATCGCCTTCCATTGGCTCGCCGCCGCGATCGTCATCGCGATGTGGACGATCGGCAGCCTCACGCAAGGGGACGCTCAGGGGGAGGGCCAAGAGGGGAGCCAAGTCGGCGGTTTTGATTTCCTCCACCTCCACACTACAGTTGGTATCACGGCCTATATCCTGTTGTGGGCACGCATCATCTGGCGCTTCAAGATTGGTCATCCGGGACCACGGGTGGGGCAGAGCGCCACGCTCTATTCGCTCGCAAAAGCCGTCCATTACCTGGTGCTGCTGGCGCTTGGCGTGGCGCTTGTTTCCGGTCCATTGACCGTATGGCTTGCCGGCGATGCGATCGAGGTGTTTTCTCTCGCATTGCCGAGCCCGTTCGGGAAACTCTCGGCTGCGCAGGCCATTGCACGCAACGTGCATGGGGTGACGACCATGGTGGTCTTTGGCGCAATTGCCTTGCAT
>DATGVJ010000412.1:0-12784 GCA_035300505.1 Xanthobacteraceae bacterium | reverse complement strand
CGCTTCCCGCAATTGCTGGTCGCGCCGGCGCTCATGGCCGTCGTCTGGAGCGGACTGTTCGGCCGCTTTGCGCCACTCGATATCCGCGAACTTCTGCGGGCCCATATCGATCTCTTGTTCGGTGAAAGGAGCGCAACATGACGCCCGTTCGCTTTGCCTTGCTACTGTTCGCCGGGCTCGGCCTTGCCGGCTGCAACGCCGCGCGGCCACCCGTGCTGCAAGGCTGGGTCGAGGCCGACCTCATCTTCGTCGGTCCCGACGAGGCCGGCCGCATCGAGACCCTCAATGTGCGCCAGGGCGATCAGGTCACGTTGCGCGCGCCGCTCTTGACGCTCGACGCCGAACTCCAGCAGGCCGACCTGCAGGTGCAGGAAGCGACGCTGAAGAATGCACAGCTTGCCTATGATCGCGCGGTGACGCTCGTGCGCTCGAATGCCGGAACGCAAAGGGCGATGGACGAGGCCGAAGCGGCACAGCGCACCGCGCAGGCGCGGCTCAATTCTTCCAAGACGCGCCTCGAACGCCGCAAAATGTTCAGCCCGGTCGAAGGCTCCGTCGAACAGCTTTATTTCCGGGTCGGCGAAATGGTATCGGCCGGCCGGCCGGTGATCGCGCTGTTGCCGCCCGGTAACGTGAAGATTCGGTTTTTCGTGGCGGAAGCCAAACTGCCGGCGATCAAGATCGACGAAGTGGTCGGCGTGTATTGCGACGGCTGCGCGGACGGGCTCACGGCCAAGGTCAGCTTCATCTCCAGATCATCGGAATTTACCCCGCCCGTGATCTACAGCCTGGAGGAGCGCAACAAGCTCGTATTCATGATCGAAGCGCGGCCGGATCAGCCGGAAAAGTTTCGTGTCGGCCAACCAGTAACGGTATCGCTTTTGTCGACACTTTCGCCTTCTCCAACGGTTTCGCCCGGGGCTGCGACGATGCCCTCCGCGACGCCGCCGTCTCCGTCCTCATCACCCTCTTCGCCGGGGCCGGCACAATGACTTCGTCACCCAAGACTTCGTCACCCAAGACTTGGGCACCCGACATTGCAATCGACGTCAAGGGGTTGACCAAAACGTTCGATGGCCGCGCGGTGGTGCGCGATCTTTCCATGCAGGTTCGGCGCGGCACGATCTACGGCTTCCTCGGCCCCAATGGCTCCGGCAAGACCACGACGATCCGCATGCTCACCGGGCTGCTCACGCCGGACCAGGGCGAGGGGACGTGCCTGGGGTTC
Organism: Xanthobacteraceae bacterium; assembly: GCA_035300505.1. Lineage (GTDB taxonomy): Bacteria > Pseudomonadota > Alphaproteobacteria > Rhizobiales > Xanthobacteraceae > VAZQ01. The sequence continues at coordinate 11,556 of DATGVJ010000412.1, read as the reverse complement.
AACATCCGCACTCAGGCAAGCGAGATCAAACGCCACGTCGGCTACATGACGCAGCGCTTCAGTCTCTATCAGGACCTTTCGGTCCGCGAGAATCTCGAGTTCGTGGCGCGTCTTTATGGGATCGCCAATCCGGTCGGCGCGGCGCGCGAGATGGTCAAGCGCCTCGGGCTTGGCGGCCGCGAAGCGCAATTGGCCGGCGAGTTGTCGGGGGGCTGGAAGCAGCGGCTCGCACTTGGCGCCTGCACGCTGCCAAATCCGCAATTGCTTCTGCTCGACGAGCCGACCGCAGGCGTCGATCCCAAGGCGCGGCGCGAATTCTGGAACGAGATTCACGCACTTGCGGCGCAAGGCCTCACGGTGCTGGTCTCGACCCATTACATGGACGAAGCCGAACGCTGCCACGAGATCGCCTATATCGCCTATGGGGTGCTCCTCGTGCATGGCACGGTCGAACAAGTGATCGCTGCCTCGCACTTGACCACCTACACGGTCGGCGATCGAAACGGTGAAGGCCTGGCCGGGCTCGCCGAAGAACTGGGGCGCACCCAAGGCGTCGACATGGTGGCGCCGTTCGGAACGAGCCTGCACGTATCGGGCCGCGACGAGGCGGCGCTCGAAGCGGCGCTTGCACCGTTTCACGAACGGCCGGAACTCGTGTGGACGCGCTCGCAGGCATCGCTCGAGGACGTTTTTATCGATCTCCTCGCCAAAGCTCAGGATAACTTCGCGGGATAACTTAGCAGGGTGATTTCCAATGAATGCATCGCGTGAACAACCTGCTGGCCAAATGATGCAGCGCGGCGGCTTCTGGCGCAGAACCTGGGCCATGCTGCTCAAGGAGTTCATCCAGCTCAGGCGGGACCGCGTCTCGTTTGCGATGATCGTCATGGTTCCGCTGATGCAGCTCGTGATGTTCGGCTATGCCATCAATACCAATCCGCGCAACCTGCCGACGGCCGTCTTGCTGCAGGAACAGAGCGATCTTGGCCGCTCGATCATACGGGCGCTGGAGAACACGAAATACTTTCGGGTGACGCATGTGGTCGAAGACGAGGCCACGTTCGATCGGCTGCTGGCGTCCGGGACCGTGCTGTTTGCGGTCGAGATTCCGCGTGGTTTCGAGCGCGCTGTCCGCCGCGGCGACCGCCCCGCGCTGCTGGTTGCGGCCGATGCCACCGATCCGGTGGCGGCCGGGTCGGCGGTTTCCGCGCTCAATTCGCTGGCATTGACAGCGCTGCGCAATGACCGGGGGATACCTGACACGACGCCCACCCCGTTCGAGGTGCGTACCCATTCGCGTTACAATCCATCGGGCGAGTCGGCGCTCAATATCGTTCCGGGTCTCGTCGGCACCATCCTCACCATGACCATGCTGATTTTCACGGCTCTGTCGGTCACGCGCGAGGTCGAGCGCGGAACGCTCGAAAGCCTGCTCTCGATGCCGATCTCGCCGGTCGAAATCATGCTGGGCAAGATCATTCCCTATATCCTGGTCGGGTTCATCCAGGCGTCGCTTATCATTGGATTGGGCGTCGCGCTGTTCGGGGTCCCGCTCCTGGGCAGTGTGTCGCTGCTTGCCGTCGCGAGCACGCTGTTCATCACGGCCAATCTCTCCATCGGCTACACGTTCTCGACGCTGGCGAAGAACCAGCTGCAGGCCATGCAGATGGCCCTCATGTTTTTCCTGCCTAACATCCTGCTGTCGGGGTTCATGTTTCCCTTCGCCGGCATGCCGGTCTGGGCGCAATGGATCGGAGAAGCGCTGCCGCTCACCCACTATTTGCGTATCGTGAGGGCGATCATGCTCAAGGGCGCGATCCTGCCCGATCTGCAATATGACGGCATGGTCATGGCCGGATTGATGCTGGTCGCGATGACGATTGCGGTGACGCGTTTTCGCCGCACGCTGGATTGATTCACCGCGATGTTACCGTCACAATGCAGCCAAACGCTTGCATTAGCGGATAGAATGCCTAATTAGCCGCCACGTGCGGAGCACGGCCACAAGCTTTACCGGTTATGCAAACAAAGTGCGGTGCCATGACTTCATCGCTCGGAAACCTTCTCGCGAAATCCGCGTCCCTGATCGCGGGCGCGCTCATCGTCTCGATTCTGATGATTGCCGGCGCACGCGCTGAAGCGCCATTTGTGTTCAATGAAACGCCCGGCAAGCTCCCCAAGACCGTTGTGCCCATTCACTACGCGCTTGAGCTCGCGCCGGATCTGGACAAGCTCAAGGTCGCCGGAAATGTGGCGATCGACATCGAGGTGCGCGCGTCCGCGGACAGGCTGGTGCTCAATGCATTGGGCATGACTTTCGCCTCGGCTTCGGTCGACGGCGCGGGGCCGGCGAGCGATATTACGTTCGATGCGGACGCGCAGACCGTAACGCTGACCTTTGCGCAGCCATTGGAAATCGGACGCCGCGTGCTGCGGATCGCCTATACGGGCGAGATCAATCGCAACGGTCGCGGCATCTACTATTCGGATTATCAGACGCCCGATGGCCGCAAGCGGATGCTGGCCAGCCATTCCGAGCCCGCCGATGCCCGACGCATTTTTCCGGGTTTCGACGAACCGGCATTCAAGGCCACTTTCGATTTGACCGTGACGGTGCCGCGGCGGTTCCTTGCGGTATCGAATATGCCGGTCACGCATGAAGTTCCAATTGGCGGCAGAATGAAGCGCGTGTCGTTTGAGCGCACACCGGTGATGTCGACCTATCTGTTCGTTGTGGTTGCCGGCGAACTCGACCGGGTCACCGTGGCGGCGGAAGGAACGACGATCGGGATCGTAACGACGCGCGGCAAGAGCCCGACGGGGCGCTATGCGATCAATGAGACCATCGCGCTTCTAAACTATTTCAACGATTACTTCGGCGTGAAATACCCATTGCCTAAGCTTGACCTGATCGCTCTGCCGGGCCGTTCCGGCGCAATGGAGCATTGGGGCGGTATAACCTTCACTGAGCGCGGCCTTCTTTACGACGCCGGCACGAACTCGCTCGCGACGCAGCGCCGTATCTTCAGCCTGATTGCGCATGAAGTGGCGCATCAATGGTTCGGCAATCTCGTCACCATGGCGTGGTGGAATGATCTTTGGCTCAACGAGAGTTTCGCGAGCTGGATGCAATACAAGGCGGCTGCCGACCTTCACCCCGAATGGCAGTCCTGGCTCAACAGCAATGGCGCCAAACAGTCTGCCATGTCGCAGGATGCCCAGCGCACTTCCAGGCCCATCCGCAAGACCATCAGCAACGAGGGCGAGGCGCGCTCGGCTTTCGACACGGTCACCTACAGCAAGGGTCAGGCGCTGGTGCGAATGGCGGAGAATTACTTAGGCGAAGGCGTCTTTCGCGATGCGATCCGTCAATACATGAAGACCCATGCCTACAGCAGTGCGACGACCGCCGACCTCTGGCGCGCGCTCGACCTGGCATCGGGCAAGCCGGTCTCCGGCATGGCCTCCACCTTTACGGATCAGGCGGGCGTTCCTCTTGTGTCCGCAGCCGTGCGCTGCGCCGGCGACGAGCAGCGTCTGATCCTGGCGCAGGACCAGTTCACGCTGCGCGCTCCTGCTGCCGGCACTTTGGGCACCAAGCCGCCACGATGGCAGGTTCCGGTCATGTTCGGACCTGTGGGCGAGGCTCGGCCCGCCGATGCCGTGCTCCTTGACGGGTCTGCGGAGATTGCCGCCGGGCGCTGCGGGGAGACGATCAAACTCAATCTCGGCGATGTCGGCTATTATCGCGTGCAATATGATGCGGCGATGCGGCAGGCGCTGGCACATTCGCTGCCCGCGATGTTGCCTGCCGATCGCGTCAATCTTCTGGCCGATGCCTGGGCGCTTGTGGAATCGCATCGCAGCCCGCCCGCGGCGTTCTTCGACCTGACCGACAGGCTGGCGGGTGACGATCATCGCACCGTTGCGGATCAAGTCATCCGCGTACTTTCACGGATTGATCAGGCCGAGCGCGGCCGGGCCGGCCAAGCAGCGTTTCATGCCTATGCGCGCGGGATATTGCGTCCCATATTCGGGCGACTCGGCTGGGACGCTCCCGCGGGCGAAGAGAGCGAACGCGCGATCCTGCGGGCGCGGCTCGTGCGCGTGCTGGGCGAGTATGGCGATGACGCCGTCAACATGGAGGCGAAACTCCGATTTGCCGCACTGGCGAATGATGCCGGCGGGCTTAGGCCCGACCTGCGCTCCTCCGTCACCGAGCTTGTCGGCCGCACCGCCGACCGCGCCACCTATGACAGTTTTCTCGACCAGGCGCGCAAGACGCAGAATGCAGAAGAAAGCATGCTGTACTACTCGGCGGCCGCAAGTGCGCTCGACCCCGCGCTTGCCAAGGACATGCTTGCGCGCATGCTCACCGATGAACTTTCCAACGATCGCGTATCGGGCATCATTCTACGCGTGGCGACGGAGCACCCCGAATTGGCCTGGAGTTTCGTCAAGGACAATTACACCGCGCTCTCGGACAAGCTCGGCGCTTCGCCTCGCGGATTTTTCCTGTCGAGCCTTATGGGCAATTTCAATGATCGCGTCCATGCGGAAGAGATCAAGGCATTCAAGCCGCTGATCGATGCCCCCGGCGGCCGTGCCGTAGCCGAGCGCATTGCGGAGCGGCTCACCGCAAATGCCGATTTTGTCGATCGGCAGTTGCCGGCAATCGATGATTGGATCGCTGGTCGACAGGCGGGGCCGTAGGGGGATGGCGCTGCAGCGCGGAGTGCATGTCGGGGCATGGACCGAAGCGCCGGCTATTGATAGCCAAATCGTCTTAGCTGTTGTTGCAGCAAGTAGAATGCGACGATCCCCGGCAGCAAGAACAGTCCGATGATCAGGAAGTCCATCGCGTCTTTATTGCGATTTTTCAAACCGCTCGAATAGGCCTGCATTCGTTCGCCAAATATCATCAGGCCAAGGCCAAGGAAACTTAGACTGACGATTGCCATGAATGCATAGGGCAATGCGATGGCCATTGGCTCATGCGTTGCCGCCCGGTCGATGGTATTTTGGTAGAACCACGTAGCGGTGGACGCGCCAATTCCGAATAGGATCAGCCCTCCTACGCGGGGATATTTCTTGGGGTCCATGCGTTCTCCCGACCTTGTTATCGGCCTCACCCGGTCCTTGGCTGCCTTACCCGCTCCCAGATTGCTTCAGCAACGTGGCTTCGATTTGACGCTGACGCTTGGCTTCGCCGTGCAGCCAACTGCGGAAGACCAGCAATGCCGGTTCCTCCTGCCGGTTTGGTCGATATTGCAAGAACCATGTTTCGCTTGTCTGCGCAGCAATCGGGAATGGCGCAACAAGGCGGCCCGAGAGCAGCGCGTCGCTGACAAAGGCAAGTGGCGCAATCGCTACGCCAACGCCATCGAGTACCGCCTGCATTGCCATGGCGTTGTTATCAAACATGACTTCACCGGAATGACGGACCGGCGCCTCCATGCCAGCAGCCTTGAACCAGCAAAGCCAGTGATCCTGCAAATGAGACACGACCAAGAGGGTGGTGTTGCGAAAGTCGGTCAGGCGCCGCAATTTCGCAGCGAGTGCCGGGGTGCAGACCGGCACAAGCGTGCCAGGGAATAGCTCTTCGGCAACATAGCCCGGCCATGCACCGGTCGCTCGTCGTATTGTACAGGTCCAGTCATCGCGCACCGGACGCGTCGCTCCGCCCGTGGCCATCCGCACTTCGACATCGGAGTGAGCGCGGTAGAAACCGGTCAACCGCGGAATGAGCCAACTCACCGCCAAGGCTGGCGCGACGCCGACCGTCAGCACGGGACCCGCGCGCATGGCGGCGACCTGTTCGGCAAGCCGCGCGATCGTGTCAAAGGCGTCCGTAAGGCCTGAAAGGAATGCTTGGCCCTGAGCCGTGAGTTCCAGCCGATTGGGCTGACGCCGAAACAGCGCGTAGCCGACGCGCTGTTCCAACAGTCGCACCATGTGGCTCACGGCGGTCTGTGTGACATTCAACTCCTGGGCGGCAGCCTTGAAGCTGCCAAACCGTCCGGCCGCCTCAAAGGCACGCAATCCATTCAAGGAAGGTAACTGCCGGGCCATCGCGCACCCCAAATTTAATTTGGGGTCAGCATGAGTTAAATGCGTTTGCAGCGCAAGCCCATGGCATGATCCGTAGCGCATAGGTGCGCGGCACGATAACCCGAACCGAACGGATGCCGGACCGTCAGGTGGTCAATCGCACGGTCGCGTGGTGTCAATGGGCCTACATCAACATGCAGACTGAAGCTAGCGATCGCCAGCACAATCCGTGGCGTATCAGAGTCTTGGGTGCCGTTTGTCTGGCGATTCTAGCCGGCGGTGGTTGGCTTGCGTGGCATGCGTTCGGAGAACCAGCCGCCAAGCCTGCCCCCCGCCCTGCGGCGCGTCCCAGCGTGCCAGTGACCATTGCAGTCGCAACCCGGCGCGATCTGCCCGTCTACCTTACGGGACTCGGCACGGTCCAAGCGTCGCATACCGTCGCGATCCATAGTCAGGTCGATGGAAAGCTGCAGGAAGTCAACTTTATCGAGGGCCAGCAGGTCAAAAAGGGGGATGTACTGGCCAGGATTGATCCCCGCCTGTTCCAGGCGGCGCTCGATCAGGCAGTAGCGAAACGCGCCCAGAATGTGGCTCTGCTGGGTGGTGCCGAAAAAGATCTTGGACGTTCCAAAGCTTTGGCGGACAAGAACGCCGGGTCGCAGCAGAATGTCGATCAACAGCAGGCCAAAGTCGATCAATTGAAGGCGTCGATCTCTGCTGATGAAGCGGCCATCGCCACCGCCCAAACGCAGCTTGAATACACCACCATTACCGCGCCGAGCGACGGACGCATCGGCGTGCGCCAGGTCGATCCCGGAAACCTTGTCCGTGCCTCGGACTTGGGCGCTATTGCAACGTTGGTGCAGGTTCGTCCCTCTGCGGTCTTGTTCACGCTGCCGGCACGGGTACTGGAGGATATCCGCGACGCCTTGGTGCGTGGCCCGGTCGAAGTCACCGCATTTGACCAGGACAACCGGCGCACTTTGAGCGAGGGGACGCTCCTCCTTGTCGACAATCTTATCAACCAGACAACCGCCACGATCCGACTCAAGGCGATGTTCGCGAACGAGGACGAGCGCCTCTGGCCGGGTGACTTTGTCAATGCGCGGCTGTTGCTTGAAACCCGCAACAACGTGCTGGTCGTTCCATCAAGTACCGTTCAGCGCGGCCCGCAGGGACTTTTCGCGTGGGTCGTCACTGAGAAGAATACCGCCGAGGTGCGTAAGATCGAGATCGGGCCTGCCACCGGCAACCTGACGATCATCACGTCTGGGCTGGCCGATGCTGACCGCGTCGTAACCGATGGTCAATACAAGCTGCAGCCTAATTCTCCGGTGATCACCACCACCGTGCCGTCGCCGATTGCTTCCGGGGGGGCTGGGTGAACCTTTCCGAACCAAGTATCAGGCGGCCGGTCGCAACGTCGCTGCTGATGGGAGCGCTGGCATTGATCGGCGTAGCCGCGTTCCCGCTGCTGCCCATAGCACCGCTTCCGCAGGTCGATTTCCCCACCGTCCAGGTCACCGCCACGCTTGCCGGAGCGAGCCCGGAGACGATGGCATCGTCGGTTGCGACGCCCCTGGAGAGGCAATTGGGGCAGATCGCCGGCGTAACGCAAATGACGTCGTTCAGCGGACTGGGGGCCACTTCGGTGACCATCCAGTTCGATCTCAATCGCAACATCGACTCGGCGGCGCAGGACGTGCAGGCGGCAATTACCGCTGCGGGCAAGACGTTGCCGCAATCCATGACATCGCCTCCGATCTACCGCAAACTCAATCCGGCCGACGCCCCGATCCTCATTCTTTCGGTGCGTTCTGACACGCTGCCGCTGACGATCGTCGATGAGTATGCGGACAACTTTCTGGCACAACAGATTTCGCAGGTCTCCGGCGTCGCGCAGGTCTCCATCGGCGGCGAGCAGCGCCCCTCGATCCGGGTCCAAGTTGACCCGGCAAAGCTCGCGGCTCGGGGCCTGACTCTCGAAGACGTGCGCGTCGCATTGGTGAGCACCACCACCAACGCCCCGAAAGGGACTCTCACCACCCCCAAAGCAAACTTCACTTTCACTGCAAATGATCAGCTTACAGAGCCTGAGCTTTTTGACGATGTTGTGATTGCCTACCGCGAGGGAGCACCGATCCGCGTCCGCGATGTCGGCCGGGCGATCTCCGCCGCTGCCGACCGGAATACGGCTGCATTTCAAAACAACGCGCCCGGCATCATGCTGACAATCAACAAACAGCCAGGCGCCAATGTGATAGAGACCGTTGACCAGATCAAAGCGCAACTACCGCGCCTGACGGCAAATATCCCGCCGGGGATCACGGTCGAGACCGTTCTTGACCGGACGACGACAATTCGCGCATCCGTAGAAGATGTCGAGTTCACCCTCCTGTTGACCGTCGGGCTCGTCGTGCTCGTCGTCCTCTTATTCCTTCGCAATCTTTGGGCAACGGCCATTCCGAGCGTGACAGTCATCTTATCGCTACTCGGCTCGTTTGCGGCCATGTATTTTCTCAACTTCAGTCTCGACAATATATCCCTGATGGCGCTGACGATCGCTGTCGGTTTTGTGGTCGACGACGCCATCGTGGTTGTCGAAAATATCTATCGGCATATCGAAGAGGGCCTGTCCCCCTACCAGGCGGCCCTCAAGGGTTCGCAGGAAATCGCGTTCACCGTGGTATCCATAAGCCTGTCATTGGTTGCGGTGTTCATTCCTCTCCTGTTGATGGGCGGCATAGTCGGTCGCATGTTCCGCGAATTTGCTCTGACGGTCACCGCTTCGATTCTCGTCTCGGCGCTGGTATCGCTGACGCTCGCCCCCATGCTGTGCTCTCGCTTTATGCGACACTCGCGTGAGCATGGCCGCCTCCATCGCGGTATCGAGACCGCATTCGATGCCATTTTGGCGGGCTATCGGGTGACCCTCGATATCGTGCTCCGCCACCAGGCTGTCACCCTGGGTGTGTTTTTCGCTACGATCGCAATCACTGTCGTCATGATGATTCAAATTCCGAAGGGATTCATTCCGATTCAAGACACCGGCATGATCGCGGGTGTCGCGGAGGCCGCGCAGGAGGTGTCGTCAGAGGAGATGCAGCGCCTGCAGCGGGTGCTCGGAGAGATCATCCTGCGTGATCCCAACGTCGCGGGGTTCAATTCACAGACCGCCAGCACCGGCGGCAACGGCAACGCACAGACCCCAAATACCGCCCGCTTCACTATCGTCTTGAAGCCACGCGGGGAGCGCACACTCACCGCGTCCGAGGTCATCAACCGATTGCGGCCGGAAATTGCCAAGGTCGAGGGCGTAAACCTCTTCCTCCAGGCGACCCAGGACATCACCGTCGGTGGTCGCGCCTCCCGCGGCACCTTCCAGTATACGCTGCAGAGCGCTGATGTCGGGGAGCTGATCGCCTGGTCACAGAAAATGTTTGCCGCGATGCGCGCGCTTCCACAGATTGCCGATGTCGCGAGCGACCTTCAGGCGAACGCGCCACAGATCAAAATCACAATCAACCGAGACCAGGCCGCTCGCTTTGGCATATCACCTCAGCTTATTGACGATACACTCAACGACGCCTTCGGACAGCGGCAGATCACGCAGTATTTTACGCAGCTCAACACCTATCCCATCATCCTCGAAATCCTCCCGGAATTGCAGGCTGATTTTTCGTCACTTGACCGTATTTATCTGAAATCGCCGTTGACCGGCGCCGCCGTGCCGATGTCGTCCCTGGTGACAGTCGATACGACCAAGGTGGGGCCGCTATCCGTGACGCACCAAGGGCAATTCCCGTCGGTTACACTGTCGTTCAACTTGCGTCCCGGTGTCGCACTTGGGCAGGCGGTCGATGCGATCAACCAGGCCGCGTTCGATCTCCGCATGCCCGGAGCGGTGACTGGGGCATTCCAGGGAAACGCCCAGGCATTCCAAAGTTCATTGTCGAGCACTCCAGTTCTGATCATTGCGGCGCTTCTTGTCGTTTATGTCATTCTCGGGGTGCTGTATGAAAGTTTCATCCATCCACTCACCATTCTGTCCACGCTTCCCTCGGCAGGGATTGGCGCAGTGTTGGCGCTCTATGCGGGGGGGATGGATCTGTCGGTGATCGGAATCATCGGCATCATTCTTCTCATTGGTATTGTGAAGAAAAACGGCATTATGCTCGTCGATTTTGCGATTGCTGAAGAACGGGATCACCACGCCGAACCCGTTGCTGCGATCCGAAAGGCTTGCCTGTTGCGTTTTCGGCCAATCTTGATGACCACGGTGGCGGCCCTGCTGGCCGGGATCCCACTTGCACTCGGCACCGGTACCGGTTCGGAGCTACGCCGGCCCCTTGGATATGCGATGGTTGGAGGGCTCGCACTCAGTCAGTTGCTTACACTCTACACCACGCCCGTTGTCTATCTCTATCTTGACCGCATGCAAGCTTGGTTTCGACGCGACAACCGCCGAGAAATCAAACGCAACGAAATATCGGCCGTTGCAGCCGAATAAGCGCCATTGCTCACGGCGCGGAACATCCGCGGAGGCCGCCTGCGACCAAGCCGCTGCATAACGTGTCATGTTGCAGTTGGCCGGCATTCATGTGCGTCTGCTCGCCGGTCCCCACACGCAAAATGGCCAAGGCCGCCCTAAGGGCGGCCTTGGCTTGTTCCATGATGTTCGTTCGATGCAGCGTCAGACCAGCTTGCAGACCGTCACGATGACGCGCTCGTAGCCATAACCCGGCACGTAACGAAGCCGATACTTGTATTCAGTCTCGCAGACCTCGACTTCTTTTTCGACCGCGTAGAAGACCGGGTAGCTGTAGGTGTCCCAGTATTTGACATAGTCGACATCCAGGTAATAGCCGCCGACCTTCCAGTACCAGTTGTTGTAGACATGATCATGCATGTGGTGGGGGCCAGATGCCTTGAGCATTTTGATCACGTTGTCATACTCGGCCGGCTTCACATGCAACACGGGCTTCATGGGCAACATGGGCTTCATCGGCTCGATGTGATGCTTCACGGGCTCGGCAGCGCCAATGATCGCCGGGCTCTGCGTGCCATTGCCGGAGGCGGGAACCTTGACTGGCTTGAAACCGCCGCGAACCGGCTCGTTCACATTGCCTTGGCCGGCCTGGAATACGTTGTCGATCTTCTTGCCGCCCGTCGGAATCACCCGAGCGACGGTGACGCCGTTCTTGATCGGCTGGGGGTCGGACTTCTTGGTGCCGACCGTGATCTGGCCGTTGCCTTGGTTGCGGACTCCGGCCGCATCGGCGCTGGTGAGGACCAGAGCGGATCGGATATTTGCAATCTTGGTCATTGTCGTCTCCTGGTGTGTTGTGAAGAGCTTGATCGCTCTCTCATGGTCAGGAGGATAACCGTGTCTCTTGGAGCGCGCTGTTCCGGCGGTAACAGGTCGATTGTCCTCGTTGGCCTCACCCGGTCCTTGGCTGCCTCACCCGGTCCTACACCAGAAGAAGATCTTGGGCTGTCAGGTTG